>NZ_MDAW01000128.1:0-8825 GCF_002875385.1 Vibrio sp. 10N.222.52.B12
AGGCGGCTATGCCGCCGCTTGAGATGATGCTTATCACGCCTTCTCAACCTTCCAGAGGCGCTTCGAAGCCAAGTATCCCAAGGCAACGGACTGCTTGGTGAAAGATAAAGCTGAAATGCTGGCGTTCTACGATTACCCTGCAGAGCACTGGGTTCATATCAGGACAACCAACCCAATAGAATCGATGTTCGCCACAGTACGCTTACGCACGAGCAAGACGAAGAACTGTGGAAACAGAAAGACTACGTTGATGATGGCCTACAAGTTAATGCGCAGTGCAGAGACGAAGTGGCGTCGTCTACGAGGTTTTGCACTCCTAGCGGATGTTGTGAAAGATGTTCGCTTCATCAATGTAGTGAAAGAAATGGAGACTCATCAACAGGCTACTGCATGATCTCCATACACCACATTTGACAATAGCTCGTTTACCCATCTACACAAACCGGCAATCATTGGCTTCCGTTACATTAAGCAAAGCTGAACCAACATCAACCACCCTTGCGACGACATTCCATCAGCCAGAAAACCATGCACTGAACCAAAGGGTAGGCTGCGCCAAAGGGATAAAAGGGAGCTGGCTGCGCCAGTTAAAAGGGGGAGTTTTGCTGCGACAACCCCCATTGTTTTTACGACAAAAATAAAATAAGCCACTGTTTTATATAGGCAAAGAAGTGTTGTTTCTTTGCTGTGTTTTTATGGTTTTTAATTCAATACTGTTTTTATGTAATCCAGAATTAGCTTTTCTTTTTCTGCCCCAATACGTGAGAACTCAATCTTTAGCTTGTTTCTATCTGGGCTTTGGCTAACTGTGGCATAGCAACCTTTTTTATCAAATAAAGCTAAAGACTCTTTCTTCCAATCCTTATTTTTCTTTTTTACATTCAATGCTTCACTAACAAATGACTTTAAATTTTCCAAAGTCAGCTTTTGCATATCATCAACAGATAACGAATCAGATGGAAGTTTTACTTCATCAACAAATCGCACCATAACATCTTCAATAACTAATTGACTTTTCTCAAGCTCACGTTGCAATTTTGCTAACTCTGAGTAATAAGCATTGGGAATGCCCTCGAAGTCAACAAAGACTTTACGTAAAGCGATTGACACATTGTTGGCTGCGATACGCTTTCTTAGTGACTCTCGACCAATAGATAAAGCACTCGCTAGCTCTCCCAGCTTCGCGTTTTTGACATCAATCCCTTTACGCTCAGCAACCTTAAAAAGGTATTGTGCGTGTTCAGGGTAGGACCATCTTTTAACTTCTTGGCTATCATTAATTATCGCTAAAATATCTTCGTCAGTTACATCACCTTGCAGCTCCCAAAGAGGTAAATCAACGCCTGCGTGCAAGCAAGTAAAACGGCGACGACTTGCATCTAGCAGTAACAGCCTATTTGAAGATTGACATCTGATGGCTACGCCCTCTTGATTTACTCCGTTTGCTTTAATGGATGAGTAAATATCACGAACAGCTTCAAGAGTAAGAGCTTCTTGATTTCGAGGATTTAATGGATGAATTCCTGTTTTAGATTCAATATCTGTACTTAGGACAACAATACGTTTTGCCTTAACCTTGCCGTTTAGAAAAGTTCTTGTATTGTCTGGTATCCCCTTTAATGACGATATTCCGGACTTAGAACTTGATGCTAGTAACTTTGATTTATTTGTATTTCGCATTTGCCAAGCTCTCCGTTACTTTGCTGCAATAACTCTAAGGTCGTTGATAAAATTTCTGTATACGTCTTTCACCGATGTATGAGCAGACTCATACTGTAACGAAGTGCAAGTACTCTCCGTCTTACGGATATCAAAAATTGTCCGGTTCATACTTGCAGCTTCTAAGAATAACGGGCTGTGCTTAATTGGCATGGTAAACATGTCACTGCCAACCGTTCTCAATAATCGCTCAAAAGTTTTCTTCTCTTGGCGATTGTTTTCGCTGTAATTAACAGGAAGCACTCGAAGCCATTTAATTTTCTCCCCTTTCGATGGCAATGACTGAAGAACGTCAGCAAGCGTCAACATGAAAGAGGTTGTACTAGCGTAGTCATAAGTTCTTGGCGTAACAGGAGTAATGATCATATCTGCCGCTTCAGCAGCAGCCCAAGTAATAGGGGAGTTCTGTGGCGGAAGGTCCAAGTAAATGATGTCATATTCCTCTTGAAGTATTGGCAATATTTTGCATGCAAAGTGCGTCAACAATTGCTCTCTTTTTTCTTTATCATTCATTTCCCAGTACAGATCAGTAAACTTTTCATCGGTAGGAAACGCAGTGACAACATCTAAGTTTGGAATATGAGTTGAGAAAGGGGCAGCTCGAACAATATCTTCAAATGAGTTTCCATTTTCTAGTAACTGAGCGACTTCACCATCAGGCTCGTGCTCTGTACAAACCAAGTCAGCAACAGTTAAAAACAGCTCATCCTGCTCATTTTGAACACTAATAATACCTCTGGCCGCCGACCCCTGAGGATCGAGGTCGACGATGCATACATTAGCATTCAAATCTAAATCTAATGCTGTAGCGACTGCTAACGTAACTGTAGTAGTTGATTTACCTGTACCACCTTTATAGTTTTTGACAGCAACAACCGTTGGATTGTAATGATCAGAAAACTTCTCAAAGCCATAATGCTCCATGAGTTGATGGACCTGATCAAGAGTAAACAGATGGGATCGGTTGTGGAAAATAGGCTCAGCAATAACTCCATCCTCAATAGCTTGGCTAATTCGCTTCAGATAGGTTGCTTTAGAAAGGCGAAAAATATCCTTACCGAGAGAGGTCTTTGTTATTGCGTGGTTATAGACAAGGCGATTTACACCATCAGGTAAATCTTCATCTGTAACACTAACCTGTGTGCTTTCTAACAATGCTTCCTTTAGTGAAGCATTGTCTGCATTCATACTTTCGCCAATTCTTTGGATTTGTTCAATGATCCCCACAATGAAGCTCCTTAATTCATCTAAGCTTTCAGTACTTTAATTTAAATCTATACCATCTTCAATTGTTTTAACCAATGAACGGTGTATTTTGTTGTTGTTGGTATATAAATTTCCACTTTCGAACAAAAAATAGCCGCAATCATAAGAGGGTTGCTCATTCTGTGAGCAGGAGGGAGTTTCATAGAATAGTGTGTGGTGTATTGCTTTAGCGAGGACGGTTTATGTTGCATGTATAACTTAGGTTGTTACTGGTCTAAGAAGTGGCCCCCAATTTTCGGACATGACTTTAAGTGATTGATCTGTTGTGATAGTACCCAGAAACATTGGAACAGATTATGACTAGAAAACGTAGAAACCACTCTCCTGAATTTAAAGCTAAGGTGGCATTAGCAGCAGCTAAAGGTGACAAAACGGTCGCTGAGTTGGCTCAAAAATACAACCTTCACGCGAACCAAATCTCTACATGGAAAAAGGAGTTGCTAGAAAATGCAGCTATGATTTTTGCTTCTGAAAGTCAGTTGAGCAAAGATAACACCGAAGAAGTGGACAAGCTTCATGCCAAGATCGGTCAGTTGACCATGGAAAATGATTTTTTGGCCAGAGTGCTCGGTCGTTAGACCGAGCCTAGCGAAAACTCTCGCTGGTTAAATCCACACCATTGCCAATTAAACGCCAATGTGAACTGCTCAATATTGCTCGTTCAACGGCTTACTATCAGCCTATCGGACTCTCCGTTGAGGAAATTGAATTACGCCGTATCATCGACGAAATTCACCTTCAGTATCTCTTCATGGGAAGTAGACGCGTTCGAACTGAGTTGGTCAAAAAGGGGCATAACGTTAATCGTAAGCGCGTCATTCGGCTCATGCGCGATATGGGCATTGGAGCGATTTACCCAAAACCAAAAACGACACTGGCAAACAAAGCACACAAGGCTTACCCCTATCTGTTGCGTAATGTTGAAGTCACTTACCCGAACCAAGCTTGGGCGATTGATATCACCTACATCCCAATGGCTAAAGGTTTCCTGTACTTAGTTGCCATTATTGACTGGTATAGCCGTAAAGTATTGTCCTGGCGGCTATCTAACACTATGGATACGAGCTTTTGTATCGAAGCTCTTGAGGAAGCGCTTAAGCATTATGGCCCCCCAGATATCTTCAACTCAGATCAAGGCAGTCAGTTTACTAGCTCTGAGTTCACACAGAAATTAACTGACCATGGTGTACGGATTAGCATGGATGGAAAAGGTCGCTGGGTCGACAACGTTTTTATCGAACGATTATGGCGTAGCCTGAAATATGAGGAGGTTTACTTAAAAGCTTACACGACACCGCGTGAAGCCGAGCTTGAAATCGGTAACTACATGGTGTTTTATAATGAAGAGCGTAACCATCAAGGACTCAATGACCTCACTCCTGATGAAGCCTACTTCGGCAGGCAAAGATACGCTGCATAAGCTGGATCAACCACTTAAGAAATTAGCTTATGTGTCCAACCATTGGGGTCCACTTCTTTCGAAAAAGGCAGAGCCGCTCACGTACGCCAAACAGTACAAAGGCTTTACAGGTAATGATCCGTATCAGTGCACTCTATGTGGGAATAGGATGGTGTTTACTGGCTTTACCATCGGTCCCCAAAATAATGAGTTGTTGGATAATCGCCGAATGAGTATGCGTGAATCACGGCGACTTCAAGTCGCAGCGTAGGATAAGTCCGTCTAAATTAAGTAAATCAGGCGAGAGAACGCTCAAATAGCCTATGAAATCGTCATATCTTTAACTCTCCATCAAAATGGAAACCTCTGAAAGAGTCATCTACTTAGGTTAAGTGCTTGATGGTTAGGATTGAAAATCCTAACCATCAAGTAACTGTTGAAGCTCAGCTTCAACAGCTTGTGCAATCAAATCTCTAGCCCCTTGACGTATCAGTTCAGTAAGTGGGTCTTGTGGTGTATTCAGTGAAACAACAGTATTATCAGTCATGCGGTGTACCTTTCTGTTAATCGTTCTGGCGAGAACAGCATCAACAGATTACACCGCAACTTCCTTTCTCTTCCATACACCAGAAATCAGCATAGCTCTGATTACTATCCTGCTAGGGGGCACTTTTCGTTTCAGAAAAAATAATATCACTGCCGAACGCGAAACATGCTTTCTGGCAAACAGCAAAGTTAACATTAGTTCCTAATTTTAGTAAAAACTCTCTAGCGCCTTTTTCAAAAAGGGCATCGCACATAGCATATCCTTTTTCAGTTAGGCCAAAGTAAAATTTTTTTGCTCTTGTTTCTCTATCTTGCCTGAAAGTACAAACCAAATTTTCATTCTGTACCATTTGAAGATGATAGACGAAGTAATCTTGAATATTTCCATTTGAGTTAGTACTTAAACCAATCCTTCTGAAGTCGTCAAATGTCATTAATCTACTAAATTTTTCATCTTTATTCTGGTGAGTGTATAAAGCATGCAACAGCTTTAAAAAATATTCAAAATTGAACGTTATCATTACAAACTCCATGTCTTTATTATCTTTAGTATTATCCTTTGGTAAGCATAACAACTAATTTAGTTTCATATCACTTAAAGGAACAGGTTTAGAAAAGTAATAGCCTTGCATTTTTTGCACTCCGTTACATTTCAGATGCTCAAATTGCTCTTTTGTTTCAACTCCTTCAGCAACTATTTTTACATCTAATCGATGCCCTAATTCTATGATTGTGTCTAAAACTGTAGAGTTTACTGTGTTTATTCCGATCGTATCGGTAAAGCACTTATCTATCTTTAGGTAATCAAAGTTAAGTTCTTGAATGACTGATAAAGATGTATGACCTGTACCGAAGTCATCTATTGCTATTTTTAACCCACTTTTTTTTAGCTCATTGAGAGTCTGTATTCCCGATTTATCAAGTAGTTGTCTTTCAGTTATTTCGGCTACTAGCTCAATGTCTAACTTTGAAAACTGTCTTTGATAATAAGTTAACTTAAGCAGGTTTTTATTACAAGCAAGATACGTTGGAGGTATGTTTACACTGATGGATATGTTGCCAGCCTTTTTGGATAAGGCGAGTTCTTTTAATGCCCATTTTAAAATATAGTCCGTGAGTTCATTTATCAAGCCTTTCTCTTCAGCAAGAGGAATAAAAGTATCCGGTCGGATTAAGCCTAATGTTGGATGATTCCAGCGCACAAGGGCCTCTAAGCTCTTCACTTTGCAACTACAAGCATCAACGATGGGCTGATATTCTAGATAAAACTCGGCTCTTCTTAACCCTTCCTGGAAATCTAAAAATATATTTCCTCTTTGTTTTGTTTTGTTTAATGTCATCTGTAATATTGAGAATATTATTAGTGTGATAATAGTACTTATTAATACAGCATGGATGATAGAAGTGTAAACAAAGCTTCTTTTTACCTCTATTAGAATTCTATATTTATACTTATTTGATCTTGAAATGTTATATATATAGTCTGAGCGAAACTTGGTACGTGCGGGATAACTTTTCCCTGCAATATCAACCATCATCTTAGAGATATTAGTTTCATTTATATCAAATAACCCTCCAATTAAATGATTTCTATCAATTATGGATATGATAATTCTACCTTCTCTATTCAATGCTGGGCTTATAAATGCTATTGTTCTTTCTGACGGCTTTTCGTCTATATCCCAAAAAATAAGATGGTGACTTAGGTTGTCGAATCTATTTTTAACATTGATGTTTTCTTTTATCTTTCCTCTTTTTGATGAACAGGTCGCGTGGTAGTTATCTATTACGACTAACTCTCTAATATCATTAGAATAACGGAGGTTATCTTCAATATTTTGGCAGGCATCTATGTTTTTTATAGCTAGAATAGTTTCCCTTTCTACATTTCTAATTACTTTGTCTATTTTTGTTATGTAGAGGTCTCCCATATTTTTTAGCTCTATTCTTATTATTGCTATTGAAATGGTAATTGATAATATTAAGAAAAATAAAACACCCCCCAAGTAGAGAGGGTTGCTTTTTGGGGGGTTGTTTTTTCCTGTTTCCATTCTTATCTCTCTGTTGTGGTACGTTTTTTTTATATTTTCTCAGGTTATGTCCATAATTTAGCCTAGCATAGTTTTGTTGGTTAGATAAATGTAAATGACAACATTAACACTACATTGACTATTTGTGACTTATGTTGAGTTTAGAAGGTCTTTTAAGCCCTGTTGTATTTTGATTGTGAGGGGCTCGGGTGAGTCTCAAAATGCAAAGAGTCTTTGACATTTACTCCAAGCATGAGCCGGTAGATCAAATTCTCAGCGGCTAAGGTCAGCATTTCCTTTTCCCCAGTCCGATGGTTGAGGTATTCAAGCGTCAGCTGACCGCCTTTACTGTACTGGTACAAGCGAGAGCCTGAAATTGGAGGCCGCATTGACTCATTAAAAATCAAACCCAACACTGACGGTTGCCTCATCTAAAATCAAACTCTAAGTAATAAATTTAGGTGAGTTATATGGGACATACAATGAGTTTAACGGCTCGTAGAGAGATGTTAGTGAGTATTCGACAACGCTATTTAGCAGCCAATCGAACAGAAAAAACAAAAAAACTGGGTAGACAATAACCGTGCTGAACGTGCAATTAAACCGCTGGTCATTGGCAGGAAGAACAGGCTCTGTGTGTCACGAAGGAGAAGCTATGGCATAAGCGGTAAAGCAGCATAGTGAAACCATGCTCTAAGTTGGATGGAGGTAGGCCCTCCGGTCAGGGCTTGCAGGAGTACTGACCAAACGACCTGATGCTGCTGGACTCTAAGGAATCTGGTGGTGAGCGTTTCAGGAAAAGGCGGAGATCTACCGTCACGTACGATCTGGAAAGTCGAACGAAAGTGAACTGTACGATGAAGCGTCGAAATGTTTGGTGATGTCAAAAAGGGGTTGTGTAGCCGCCCCCTGATTAGTGTAGAGGACACCTGTTTACTGTCTACATGGCATCCGGCGTTAAGGCAGCGAGAGTCCAGATTAGGCCAGCTTAGGGAACGTGAGAACCTGTACTCAGCACGTATCGGAGTACAGGGGCGGACATGCTCGTAGTAGTGATGAAGATGCTGTAATGGCGTGGGAGCGAAGGGGCATGGGTCACCGAATTGTACGAAACACAACTCAAGAGAGGATGGTGTTTTGCCACAAGGAAAAGCATTTGAGATCCCCAAGGCTTTGGTCTGGCAGTCGTATCAGGATGTGTGTCGGAATAAAGGTGCAGCCGGATGCGACGGACAAACGATAAAGCAATTTGATGAAAAACGGGATAGCAATCTGTACAAAATCTGGAATCGCCTGAGTTCAGGATCGTATTTTCCACCTCCGGTGCGTGAAAGACGTATACCGAAGGAGGATGGTTCTGAGCGAACATTGGGCATTCCGACGGTCAGTGATCGTGTAGCACAGGGAGCGGTGAAACGCTTTCTAGAGGCGCGACTTGAGCCGATGTTTCATACCGATTCCTATGGGTATCGTCCGGGAAGATCAGCTCATGATGCACTAAAGCAATGCGAGAAACGTTGCCGTACTCGCAGTTGGGTACTTGAAGTGGACATTAAGGCATTCTTTGATCACGTCGATCACGACCTGATTATAAAAGCTTTGAAACACAACCAAATGCCTGACTGGGTGATCTTGTACTGTACCCGCTGGCTGAGAGCACCGATGGTCAAATCTGGACAAGAAGAGGAAGTGCAGGAGCGTACCCGAGGAACACCGCAAGGAGGGGTGATCTCGCCCTTGCTAGCCAACCTGTTTCTGCATTATGCGTTTGATAGTTGGATGAGCCGAACAAATCGGCATATTCAGTTTGAGCGTTATGCGGATGATTTGGTGTGCCACTGCTCCAAGCGGCGGCATAGCCGCCT
>NZ_MDAW01000129.1:0-96345 GCF_002875385.1 Vibrio sp. 10N.222.52.B12
GCGATGAACCATAAAAAAGGGCCAACTGGCCCTTTTTCTTTGCTTCAATTCTTTATCGTTGGCTATGACTAAGCCCGATTATAGAACCTTACACGCAAAACCTTTTAGGTAGAAACCTTCTGGGTAGGCCGTATCCGTTGGGTGATCGGCAGCTTGTTCAAAACGCTCTACAAACTTAACTTGGCGGTTTGCATCTACTGCGGCGTCAGCAATGATTTTTTGGAACAGAACTTGGTCCATTAAACCTGAGCAAGAGTAGGTCAGTAGTGTGCCACCTGGGTTTAGAATTTGCATCGCCAACATGTTGATGTCTTTGTAGCCACGACATGCACCGTTGAGCTGTGCTTTACTTTCTGCAAACTTCGGTGGGTCCATGATCACAACATCGAATTTCGTACCTTGGTCACGGTATTCGCGTAGCAGTTTGAACACATCAGCGTTTAGGAACACAGCGCGCTTTTTTGAGATATCAAACTCGTTCAGTTCTGCGTTGAACTTAGCAGTGTCTAGAGCAGGTTGTGATACGTCTGCGTTGATAACGCGTTTTGCGCCGCCTTTTAATGCGTATAGACCAAAACCGCCGGTGTAAGAGAAACAGTTTAGAACTTCTTTGTCTTTCACGTACTTCATCGCTTGTTGGCGGCTATCACGCTGGTCTAGATAGAAACCCGTTTTATGGCCACCGACGATGTCTACGCTGATTTTTACGCCGTTCTCTTCAATCACCACTGATTTTGGTGGCTCTTCACCGTGCAGAATGCCAGTGGTTTCTTTCAAACCTTCTTTCTTACGTACCGCGACATCAGAACGCTCGTAAACGTTGCAGTCAGGGAAGCACTCAACCAAAGCATCAACAATCGCTTGCTTATTGTACTCTGCGCCCGCACTTAGAAGTTGGCAAACAAAGAAGTTTTGGTAACGGTCGATGGTAACCCCAGGCATACCATCAGATTCTGCCGCGATAAGACGGTAGCCAGTTAGGCCATCGCGTTCGATAATGTCTTCACGAAGAAGCTGAGCGTTGTTGAAGCGCTTAACGAAGAAGGCTTTGTTGATTTCTTCTTTTTCAAAACTCCAGATGCGAGCACGAATTTGAGACTCTGGTGAGTACGCTGCTTTAGCTAGCCATTTTCCGTCGTGAGTGAATACATCAACGGTTTCGCCGAGCGCTGGTTCGCCCTCAACTTTACTGATGCCTCGAGAGAAGATCCAAGGGTGCTTGCGCTTAACCGATTTCTCACGACCTTTAACCAAATAGATAGCAGCTGTCATTTCTTTAGCTCTTGTTGAATTTTGAAAGGGGCGTATTGTCCGGGATGTTGCCCGCAAAAGCAATATCCATCGACAATCCAATCATTTGTAGAGGCTTTAATTATAAACTGATAAGTGGAGTAACGGATGGGTTTTCCAGACACAAAAAAGGGCCACCGAAGTGACCCTAGTTATTCGTTTTAGCGATTACGCTTTTAAGCCAGTCAGTAGCGACTCCATGGTGTCACTTTGAGCTCGAAGTTGCTCAACGTTTTGCGACGTTGTGCTGATCATCGTACATACATTGTTTGCTTGTATGCGAATCTCTTCAACGCTTGATGCGATATTGTCTGCCACGACACCTTGCTCCTCAGCTGCTGTCGCAATTTGAATGCTGCTGTCTGAGATAGTTTGGTTCTTGTCTGCTAGTGAGCCGATTTCGTGGTTCACTTCAGCCATCAGAGTTTGGCCTTCGTTCGCATTGTGAACCGTTACTTCCATCAGTTTAGTCAGTGATTGGCTGTTACGTTGTAGCGCTTCAATCATTGCTTGAATCTCAACTGTCGCTTGTTGAGTGCGGCCTGCAAGAGCACGAACTTCATCAGCAACAACCGCAAAGCCACGACCTTGTTCGCCTGCACGAGCCGCTTCAATTGCAGCGTTCAAGGCGAGTAGGTTAGTTTGCTCAGAGATACCGTTGATGGTTGTGACCACTTCATCAATCTGCGCTGCGTTTGCATCTAGCTCTTCAACCGCTTGAGATGCCGATTGGATCTCAGTAGAAAGATTCGAGATAGAGTGAAGGGTATTTTCCACTTTCACCTGACCTGATTGCGCGACGCTGCGAGCATCATCAGTTTGTGTGCTTGAGTCATGAGCCAGTGTTGCCACTTCACGAATCGTGGAAGCCATCTGCTCTGTTGCACTTGCTAGGGAGTTAAGGTGCTCTTGTTGGGTATTAGAGATCTCAGAGCTGTTGTGAATCGAAAGGTTAAGGTCAGAGCTGATTTGCTGCATCAGCGCTACGGATTCTTGAATCGACTGAACCATCTTTTGTTCGCGATCCGCTACTTTGTCGATAGTAATCGCGATTTCGCTGAACTCATCACGAACACGGAAGAAATTCATACGCGCGGTTAGATCACCATCTGCCAGCGTGTTGAGCGCTTTGTTCATCGTAAACATCGCACCACCGATGAAAGTCATGATGTAGTAAACACCAATCGCGATAATGAACAGAGTCACAAGAATAATACTGACTTGCGTTGTAGAAAGTGCGGTCCATAAAGACTGCTCATGGTTTGCTACAAGGCTAAATGCGCCATTCAGCACGGACACGGAATCTGGACCAGTACCAAAGGTAATGGTGTCTGAGCCAGCAATAAGGTTTGCAACTTGAGATTGCGAAAGGTTACCAGCCTCGATTAGCCCTTTCATCAGCATTAATTCTTCCTGATACAAACCAGAAATCATGGAGTCAGCAGCACTGTTTAAGACTAAAGTGAGAATGACCAATGCAAGAAGAGGAAGAAAGAAGAGTAAATAGAACTTTTCTTGAATTTTTAAATGGATGAGATACTTATCAATCCAACGGAAGGGAATTTCTTTCATAATTATTATAACCATATAAAAACCCACTATCCTTAGTGGGGTAAATAGACGCAAATAATATATCACTCAAATATAGGGAGCGGTATACGGATGGTACTAAAGTGTGAGAAGTTTCTGATAGTAGGACATGTTCAAGGGGTAGGATTTCGATACCACACGTCACATCAAGGTTTGAAGTTAGGTTTAACGGGGTATGCAAAGAATTTGAACAATGGTGATGTTGAGGTAATCGCTTGTGGTACAGAGGCGCAAATCGCAGCGTTTTCGGCGTGGTTGGAGGATGGACCGCGGACGGCAACAGTAGATAGCGTTACCCAAGAGAGTGTATCTTACAAACCTTTCCGCGGATTTAAGATCTTATAGTTTTATAAGCAGTGATCTTTTTAGTCGTGTTTTTGCAAACTAGAGTACTACAAGCATTTCGCTGGTTTTGGCAATCCTGCCAATTTTGTCGCTTGTTTTGCAGGGCCTTTTTTAAATAATTTGAATAGGTATTTACTGTTACCTTTTTCTGGGCCGTGCGCTTTTTCCATCGCCTTCACAAGCATTCGAACTGCTGGTGATGTATTGAACTCTTCATAAAAATTACGCACGAAGTGAACTACTTCTAAGTGAGCTTCGGTAAGTTCGATTTCTTCATCTTTTGCTAGAAGCGCAATCATACCTTCTTCCCACTGGGTGTGATCAAGTAAGTAACCTTGAGAATCGGTTTCTATTTCTTTGCCGTTGTATACGAACATCGCTTTGTATCCGCTAAGTAAACACTGGTGTGTATAGGGTAGCGTAGAGCGAAGCTTAGACTCAACAAAAGAATCTATGAAAGCTTCTGAGCGAAGTAAATTTACACAATCGAGAGCTCACGTAAAGGTAACACGTAAAGGTAAAGGCGTTGAGCCTAACTACTTTTCCATTATTCACAAAAATGTAAGTTTATTCACGTTGTTGGAAAATTATCGGGGTGAGTATTTTGGTATCTGCATTTTTATGCTGAATTTGGAATAATGTCTCTGTTTTATTAGTGGGAATAGAGCAGAGTTATCGTTATTTCACTGCCTTTTGTTTTATTCAGCTATTGCTGGCGATGTATATCGCACTTTATCGTTACTGGACGTGAACTTTTTCATTGTTCGTTTACCTTTTTGATAGCACTACTCAACAATGAAGGAAATCGAATGACAAGCCGTGTCTATGTTTTAGCTCAATTTAAACCAAAAGAAGGAAAAGAAGCCGAGTTATTTGAAGTACTCAAAGCACTAGAGCCAGATTCCTATCGAGAAGAGGGATGCATCCAATATATGCTCACTCGGCAAATTGATCACCCCAGTGCGATGAGAAATGACTATCCGATTGTGTTTAATGAAATTTGGGAAGATGCAGAATCTTGGGCAGCGCATGGGCGAAGAAAGCAGATTCAACATTTCTTTGAAACTCAAGTGAAAGCAGAGACAGGATTAGTTGAAGACGCGATGGTTACGGCATACAGCGATGAAGGGTATGACTACGATGCGCCCATCTATGAACCAGAATAGACACTGCTAAAAAGTGAAAAGAAAAAGCCCGAAGTATAACTTCGGGCTTTTGAGTCTTGGATTCAATCTAACGAATTAGTCGTCGTTCATGATGCCTAGAATGCTTAGTAGGCTGATGAAGATATTGTAGATTGAAACATATAGCGTAATCGTTGCAGAGATGTAGTTTGTTTCACCGCCACGGATGATGCCTTGCGTAGTCATCAAAATAGCCATGGTAGAGAAAACAATAAACAAGCTGCTCATTGCTAGATGCAGGATAGTTGATTGGATGAAGATGCTCGCAATCATGCCCACTACTAGAACAACGAATAGAGACAACATCAGGCCACCCATCATAGATAGGTCGCGTTTGGTCGTTAGAGCGTAAGCAGAAGCTGCCATGAATGACAGTGCGGTACCGCCAAGTGCAGTAAGAACCACATCGCCCATACCAGCACCGATGTACATGTTTAGAATTGGACCGATGGTGTAACCCAAGAAACCAGTAAATAGGAATGTGAACACCAAACCCATGCTGTTGTTACGGTTTTTTTCAGTCAAGAATAGTAAGCCGTAGAAACCAACCAACATCAGGATAATGCCCGGACGTGGCAAGTTAAACGCCATTGAAACGCCAGCAACCAGTGCTGACCATAGTAAAGTCATTGAAAGTAGTGCATATGTATTACGCAATACTTTGTTGGTTTGTAGAGCACTCTCTTGAGTAGTAGTGCGTGAAAACATAGGACTGTTCATAATCTTCCTCTATAAGGGACCGTCTTATCTTTGATATATAGACATATATGGGCCCGAAAGTTCAAAAAATCAAGCCCGACACGTCTATCTCTAGAACAAAATAATAATAGAAATAGTGTGTTATGTATGTGGCAACTTGTAACACAATATTACTGCCTTGCATAGTTAGGAAGGGCTTGGCAATCAAAGGGATGAAGGTTACCTCACGAACTTTTTTGTAAAATCGAACAAATTTACAACGTATTGAATCAACTGGATTTTAGTAACATCGACCTGAGGCAAACAAAAAGCGCCGATTTTTTCGAATCGACGCTTCACTTTTTTAGCGTTTTTTGCGACTAATTAATGATGAAGAATTTGCGCGAGGAAGTTCTGGGTTCGATCCGATTGCGGATTCTCGAAGAAATCGACAGGGTTATTCTCTTCGATAATTTCACCTGCATCCATGAAGATAACTCGATCCGCAACTTCTTTCGCGAAACCCATTTCGTGTGTTACACAAAGCATGGTCATGCCTTCTTCCGCCAGTTCAACCATTACATCAAGAACCTCGCGTACCATTTCTGGATCGAGCGCTGATGTCGGTTCATCAAACAACATTACCTTTGGGCTCATGCAAAGAGAGCGTGCAATCGCTACACGTTGTTGTTGACCTCCTGAAAGCTGACCTGGATACTTATCTGCTTGATCTGGGATCTTAACACGCTCTAGGTACTGCATCGCGATGGCTTCCGCTTCTTCCTTTGGCATCTTCTTCACCCAAATTGGGGCAAGTGTACAGTTCTCGAGGACCGTTAGGTGAGGGAAGAGATTAAAGTGTTGGAAACACATGCCGACTTCGCGACGAACGGCTTCGATGTTCTTTAGGTCTTCGGTTAATTCGGTGCCTGACACATAGATGTTGCCTGCTTGATGTTCTTCCAAGCGGTTGATACAACGAATCATGGTCGATTTGCCAGAGCCAGAAGGACCACAGATAACAATCTTTTCGCCTTTCTTTACATCGAGGTTGATGTTCTTTAGTACGTGAAACTCACCATACCACTTATTCATGTCCTTCAGCTGGATCATATAGTCTTGTTGTTGCGTCATAATACGTCCTTGATCTTGATGAGTTATCGTTTGTGACCGGTATGAAGTCTATTTTCGAGCCATATCGAGTAGCGTGACATGCCAAAACAGAATACCCAAAACACTAACGCGACAAATACATAACTTTCTGTAGCGAAGCCTAACCATTCAGGGTCAGTGTTCGCTGCTTGTCCTATACCCAGTACATCAAACATACCGATAATAAGCACAAGGCTGGTGTCTTTGAACAAACCAATAAAGGTGTTCACGATAGAAGGGATAGTAATTTTAAGAGCTTGAGGCAAGATGATCAGTCCCATCTTTTTCCAATAGCTTAAACCCAACGCATCGGCGGCTTCGTACTGGCCCTTTGGAATAGCTTGTAAGCCACCACGAACCACTTCTGCCATATAAGCGGCACTAAACATCACAACACCAATTAGGGCGCGAATGAGCTTATCTGTTTCTGAGCCTTGGGCAAGAAAGAGCGGGAGCATGACGGACGCCATGAAGAGTACTGTAATTAAAGGTACCCCACGCCATACCTCAATATAGATAGTACAAATACTGCGGATGATCGGCATATCGGAACGACGGCCTAACGCTAACGCCACACCAATAGGTAAGGAGACAACGATACCGACTAAGGCGATGATCAGAGTAACCAGCAAGCCGCCCCATTTGTGTGTTTCAACCACTTCTAAGCCAAATACCCCGCCATACAACAATGCTGCGATAATGAACGGATAAATGTTCACAAAGAACAACCAAATCCAAATACGTTTTGGAGTCTTTTCGTAAGCAAGGAGTACTGTGAATATCGCCAAGGTAATGTAGAACAAACGTGGTCGCCACAGTTCAGCTTCTGGATAGAAACCGTACATAAACTGTTCCCAGCGTACACTGATAAATACCCAACATGCGCCTTCACGGGAACAGTCATCTCTCGTTGTGCCAACCCAATCGGCATTAATGAATGCCCAATCCGCAATGTTCCAAAGTGCAGAAAACACGATGTAGGCAAGGATGATGGTAACAACCGAGTTAACTGGGCCATTGAATAGGTTTTTGCGCAGCCATCCCACAATACCGACGGTATTGGACGGAGGTGGGAGATCAGGCTGAAATTGATGTGTGCTCATATTATCTCTCCACCAGCGCTACTTTTCGGTTGTACAAGTTCATCAACGCCGACGTTATCAAGCTCAATGTTAGGTATACACCCATCGTCATTGCGATGATTTCGATCGCTTGTCCAGTCTGGTTCAGCGTTGTACCGGCAAAGACCGAAACAAGGTCTGGGTAGCCGATTGCCATTGCCAACGAAGAGTTCTTCGTCAAGTTCAAGTATTGGCTTGTTAGAGGAGGGATAATGATTCGCAATGCTTGCGGAATCACCACCAGTTTCAATGTTTTTGCTCTTGGTAAGCCCAGCGACATAGCGGCTTCGGTCTGACCATGATTCACTGCATTAATACCAGATCGAACAATCTCAGCAATAAACGATGCAGTGTAAACACTTAGCGCTAACAGAAGGGCTGCGAGCTCCGGAATAATGCTGATACCACCGCGGAAGTTGAAGCCTTTTAATTCTGGGTACTCCAAAGAGATCGGCATGCCTGTTACAAAATAAACGACCAAAGGCAGACCAATCACTAGACCGAACACAACTCGTCCCATTGGTGTTTGTTGGCCTGTTAATCGCTGTTTGTTTTTAGCCCAACGATTGATTAAGAAACTTGCAATGACACCTATGATGAGTGCTGCAACCACAAGACCACCGCCAGCTTCAATTACCGGTGAAGGGAAGTAAAGACCGCGCACATTCAGGAAAACGGATTCGCCAAGACTTAAGCTTTGTCTTGGAGATGGAAGGGCTTGTAGAACCGCGAAATACCAAAAAAAGATCTGTAAAAGTAGAGGGATATTTCGGAACGTTTCAATGTAAACAGCCGCCAAACGACTGACCAGCCAGTTAGAAGAAAGGCGTGCAATCCCCATAACGAAACCTATGACGGTTGCGAGGATAATACCCAACACAGACACGAGTGCAGTATTAAGTAAGCCAATGACAAACGTACGCCCATAAGAGAACGTTTCGTCATATTCGATGAGTGTGAGTCCAATACCAAAGCCCGCTTCTTGATTAAGGAAACCAAAGCCGGTGGCGATACCACGAGCGTCGAGATTGGTTAGTGCATTGTTGATGATTGTGTAAAAGAAAAATACCAGTGCGGCGATGGCAATGATCTGGAAAATAGCAGAACGAAAAGCTGGGTTATAAATCAGACTCTTGCTTCCGCTTGGTTTGGACATCGTACTTTGCGATGCATTATTCGTCGGTTTCATACAGCGATAACCTCAAACCCTTATATAGAATAGATTCAGCCAAGAAAAAGGGCGGCATGCACCGCCCTAATTTACCTCGTTTCTATCGGATAGGTGGTGCGTACATAAAGCCGCCTGCATTCCACAGTGCATTTACGCCGCGAGAAATCTTAAGAGGCGAACCAGTACCTACCGTACGCTCAAAGCTCTCACCATAGTTACCGACTTGCTTGATAACTTGGTAACCCCAATCGTCACGGATACCTAGACCTTTACCTTTAGGGCCGTCAACACCAAGAATACGTTTGATGTTTGGATCTTTCGATTTCAACATTTCATCGGCGTTCTTAGAACTGATGCCATATTCTTCCGCATTCACCATTGCAAATAGCGTCCATTTAGCGATGTTGAACCATTGATCATCACCTTGACGAACAACAGGACCTAGTGGTTCTTTTGAAATGATTTCTGGAAGTACGGTTGCTGAAGAAGGGTCTTTAAGGTTTAAGCGAAGGGCATAAAGGCCAGATTGGTCAGTAGTAAGAACATCACATCGACCAGCATCGAAACCTTTAGAGGTTTGCGCGGCGGTATCAAATACCACTGGCTTGTAAGCCATACCTTGGTTACGGAAGTAATCTGCTAGGTTAAGCTCTGTGGTTGTACCTGATTGAACACATACAGAAGCGCCATCAAGTTCTTTTGCACTCGAGATACCAAGATCTTTCTTCACCATAAAGCCTTGACCATCGTAGTAGTTAACGCCTACGAAGTTCAAACCAAGAGCAGTGTCGCGATGAAGTGTCCAGGTGGTGTTACGTGAAAGCACATCGATTTCACCCGATTGTAAAGCTGTGAAACGTTCTTTCGCGGTTAGGGGTACATATTTAACTTTCGTTTTATCCCCAAGAACGGCTGCGGCCAGTGCTTGGCAATATTCTACGTCGATACCTTCCCATTCGCCTTTAGAGTTAGGGTTTGAGAAACCAGGTAGACCGGTACTTACGCCACAAGTGATAAAACCTTGTTTTGTGACTTTGTCCAGAGTCGTGTCTGCTGCTTGCGCTGATGTCGCCATCATGGCAGTAGAAGCCGCTACGACGGAAGCAAGAACTGTGAGTTTATTTGCCATTTGTATCCTTCCTGTATGATCCATGTTTAATCAGGAGCGACCTGATACAACGTGTCCAATTTATTTGTGTTATCGTCCTATCTGGTTGATTTTCAATGAAACGGTAATCGACAAATCAACCAGTTATAAGCGTAGGTAAGGATCTGCTAATTCTCAAATATATAATTTAAAAAGAGTTTTGGAGAGAACTTACAAAGAACCTTGCGATTTAGAATGGCGAAATGTTAAATGTTTGTAAATAGTGCAACTGGTTGTCAAATTAGTGCATCAGAACAATCACTAAAAGAGTGTCAAAAACAAAAGGATAATAATTTGTTATTAAAAGTATCATTAGTAGAGGCGGGCTGAGTAAGCCGAAAATTTGAACAAAAATTATTTGTGACATCGAAACTAGGTGAACAGGTTGCCCTGTTTTTGGTAGCATGAATTTCGACAGTTATTTGAAGTAATCATGGATTGAAATGCGATATTTTCCTCTGTTCTTAGATTTAGTAGATAAACCCGTGCTGGTTGTAGGCGGTGGTGAAGTAGCAAGCCGTAAAGTAGAAGCCCTACTTAAAGCTGGCGCGGACGTTACGATTGTCTCCCCAAGCCTTGTCGACTTTCTTGATAAGCTTGCGCAAGAGCAACAAGTGCGATGGATTCAACGTTTTTATTCTAGTGACATTGTCACGAAATCGTTCATTCAAGTTTGGGCAACCACGGATAATCCAGAGTTAAACCATCAGGTTTACAAAGACGCTAAAGAGCTTGGCATATTAGTTAACGTTGTTGATGACAAGCCGTACTGTGATTTTATTACGCCTTCAATGATTAATCGTGGTCGCATTCAAATTGCCATTTCAAGTGGTGGCGCGTCTCCTGTTTTGATTCGAAATATTCGTGAAAAGCTTGAAGCTATTCTTCCGCAAAATATGGGATTGATGGCGGAGTTCGCTAACTCCAAACGCAATTCGATTAAAGAGGCACTACCGAGCGTCGACTTACGCAGGAAATTTTGGGAAAGTTATTTCTCTCATCCAGAAGTAGAGAACGCTCGCGATAATCGCGAATTGGAAATTATTTATCAACAAACCATGGCAAAACCTTTGGACGAGGAGGGAAGCTGTACCTGGATTCAAGTTGGGCAAGATGTCGAAATGCTGCCTATCAAAGCAGTCCGTTACATGCAGCAAGCCGAACTTGCCTTGTATTCGACGATGTGCGAAGTGGACGTCATGGAGTTGGTAAGAAGGGATGCTGAACGTGAACCTTTTAAAAGTGCCACCGAACTTTCTGATATGTTGACTAAAGCGAGAAAAGAAAACTTACGTGTGTGCGTGTTTGTACCTTCAGGGACGAGTGAATTCTCTTTATTGCAAGGGCAAGACCTAGTTATCTGATTATTTTGCATATAGTTTACGGACATAAAAAACGCCGACGAATAACTCGTCGGCGTTTTCAATTCTCGGTTTCCTCAATCGACAGGTGTTAATTGAGTAACCGAATTAATCACGGAAGTTGTTGTACTGAAATGGGATACCCATATCTGCTTCACGGATCGCTGCAATCGTCGCTTGGAGATCATCGCGCTTCTTACCTGTTACGCGAACTTTGTCGCCTTGGATAGAAGCTTGAACTTTAAGCTTTGCGTCTTTGATTAGCTTAACCACTTTCTTTGCGGTTGGTGTATCAATGCCTTGGCGGAAAGCAACGTTTTGGTGCCAGTTTTTACCTGTTGCTTCTGGATTTTTTGCGTCCATAGCATTTGCATCAATGTTGCGTTTAGCCAAGTGGCTACGCAGAATGTCACGCATTTGCTTGAGCTGAAACTCGCCTTCTGCTGACATTTTTACATTTTCTTCTACTAGCTCAAAGCTCGCATTCACATTGCGGAAATCGAAACGAGTAGACAGTTCACGGTTAGCGTTATCAACCGCGTTACGTAGTTCGACGGTATCGATTTCTGAAACAATATCAAACGATGGCATGAAGATTCCTTGATTATCTTGTTATAGGGAAATTACTTACTGGATTTAACTGCGGCTGCCAGCATATCTAGCATGGTTACAGTATCATCCCAACCTAGACATGGGTCAGTGATCGATTGACCGTAAGTTAGGTTGTTAATATCAGTCATTGGCTGATTGCCTTCAATAATGAAGCTCTCTGCCATAATACCAGCAATACGTGTGCTGCCTGACTTAATTTGGTCGCAAATGTCTTGAGCAACATCGATTTGTTTACGGTGTTGTTTTTGGCAGTTTGCGTGACTGAAATCGACGATCAAACGCTGCGGCAAATCGAACTCTGCTAGCGCGTCACAAGCTTGCTTAACAGAAGCTTCGTCAAAGTTAGGGCCTTTCTCACCACCACGAAGAATAATGTGACCGTAAGGGTTGCCGCTAGTGCGGTACACCGTCATACGCCCATTCTTGTCTGGGGAGTAGAAGTAATGTGATGCTTTAGACGCACGAATCGCATCAATGGCAATTTTCACGTTGCCGTTAGTACCGTTCTTGAAGCCAACTGGGCAAGATAGGGCAGACGCCATTTCACGGTGAATTTGCGATTCAGTCGTACGAGCACCAATTGCGCCCCATGTGATCAAATCAGCAATGTACTGGCCTGTAATCATATCAAGAAACTCAGTAGCAGTCGCAAGACCAAGCTTGTTGATATCCAGTAGCAGTTTACGCGCTTTGTGAAGACCGGCTTCAAGCGCATAAGAACCATCTAGGTTAGGGTCAGTAATCAAACCTTTCCAACCAACTACTGTACGCGGCTTTTCAAAGTATGTACGCATAACGATGAACAGTTCGTCTTTGTACTGATCTTGAATTTCGCTAAGACGCGTCGCGTAGTCAATTGCCGCTTCAGTGTCATGCACTGAACATGGGCCAACGATAGCGAGGATACGGTCATCCTCACCAGTTAAAATCTTTTCAATTTGTCGACGAGATTGAGCGATACGGTCAGCTACATCATCAGTGATTGGATGTACACTACCTAGCTCTGCGGGTGTCGGCATTGGACCCAAAGGTTGGGTTCTCAATTCATCTGTTTTTATAGGCATGTTATAGCTTTATTCTCTATTGCGAAGCGGTAAAGATAACGGAATTATAGTTAGGAATAAACCGTTTCACGGGATTCTTATCTAGTAAATACCGAATTGTATGTACTGCTGTTGGTATTCATTGGTGTTGCTTATATATAAATGACAAAACATGCTCTGGATATCAATACATAGTTGTTTGAATTTATAACCGTTTTTTCTATTTGCTAACAGAATAATTGTGCCAAATCGTAAGCAAAGCGTTGTAGGTTGGGAGTTTCATATATTGTGACCATGTCACGCGAAAATGCGCAAACGATTTGTTTTTTAACCAAGATCGATTTCTCGTTAACATTTCTTTGACATCTTTGAAGTTTGTTGATTGACTGGTCAGACTAGTTTAAGGGGAGTTTCAAAATGTTTTCAGCGGTTCGTCGTGCAAACCTTTACCTCAATCTGTTTGGCTTTTCAAAAGTGCCTTTAATTTGGCTATGTCGACCGAAGATCCTTGCGATTGATGATCAGCATGTCGAAGTAAGAATCCCGCTCAAGCGAAGAACCAAGAATCATCTTAATAGTATGTATTTTGGCGCATTGGCTGTTGGGGCAGATGTTGCTGGTGGCTTTCTTGCTATGAGTAAAGCACAAGAGCAAGGAGAGAAGATTTCACTCGCGTTTAAAGGAGTAAGTGCTGAATTCTTAAAACGTCCTGAGGATGACGTACACTTTGTCTGTCATGATGGCCCTGTGATTGATGAAATGCTCAAAATCACGCTAGAAACCGGTGAACGCGTTAATCGAGATGTGAAGATCACCGCATTGTGTCCAAAGATTAATGGTGATGAACCAATGGCCGAGTTCTCTTTAACGCTCTCCATCAAAAAAGCAGCCCAAAAGCAGGCTGCTTAACTTAAGAATGGTGACTGACGTTAGTTTAATTCAACTCTATTTTCTCAATAGACACGATTTTCGAACGGTTTAACACGACTTTCCAACGATAGAAGACAGGCTCGTCAGTGTGGTTGTCTTCTTTCACAATCACGTTGACCAAGTGTCGCTTCTCTACAGACTCTTTACTCACTTGCCCTTCGTTCAGGCGATATACGCGGTTAGAGCTTTTGTCCATCAAACGGATAATTGGGCGCAAACTGATGTTTAGCGTTTCACGAGTTTGTTCATAGCCACTCAAAAATAACGACGTCGCCATCTCAGTTTTTGCGTGGTAATGAAGAATTTGTTCTTCACGCTGGACGACGCGTTTCTTACGAATGTTCTGAATGCGATCAGGCAAGCTCGAAAGGGAGCGATAGTCCAACCATTCCAATTTTCGACCCACCACTTTCTTTGTTGTCGGGTCCATGTACTTCTTACGCCACTTCGGTTTGCCTTTGCGGATCCAACGCCACATCGCGTCGCGTAGGTCATCTTTAAAGATTTCACGTAGAGCATAGATAAACGACATCGCAATGATAAAAGATGCAGAAATCTCTCCTAAGTAATCTCGGGCAAGAATAACGGTACTTGTGACCACGACCATCACCAAGCCGGTGGCTATGCCTTTAATCGCACGCTTGATGTTGTTTCCCATCGACATCGTTTTTTCGCTTAAAACGATAGGGTGCTCAATCAAACGTCTCAGCAAACGCATTTTATTCGACAAACGAGTTACATCTTCAACGACACTCGGCGAGTTATAGTTGTTGAGTTTACGGTGGGCTTGCTCTTTCTCACATAAAGTAATCAGACGATCTTTAATTGTGCTGTAATCGCCTTCGCGAGGAAGGTGCGCGACAAGAGACAAAAATTTTTGCTCTGTGTACCAAGACAAGTAGTTATCAATGTTCACGTAATAACGCTTGAGATTTTCTTCGTAAGGAATGGAACGTCTCAAGCGCTTAAGAATGTCGATAGTCAATTCGATGACCTCATCCACTTCTTCTGCGGTAACACTGTCGTTGTCATGCTTATTCAATGCTGCAACGGCTTTATCCAGAGCCGTGACGTATTGATACGCAAACAAACTCAAACTTACGCGATACTGTCGATTAGATAAGCGCCCTCGTTTGGCCAAGCGGCTATGCACGAGAGGAAGTAGCACTTCTGTACTGTAGTAAGAACGCTTTTGCGTGATGGAAGTGTAATAGAACTCAGACTCGCTGATGATGTCGGAGTTTAAACCTAATTCACCAGGCACAAAAATATAGATATCAAGATCAAGCGTTTTGCTCTTTGCCAATGCATGGCTAATTTTTAAGGTTATCGAATCCTGTTTGTCGACGGTGACCAAGGAAGGCTCCTGATTTTGCTAAAGCATCCTATACCCATAAGCGTCCATTAAGCACAATAACTTAAGGTCGACTAGGATAAGTAGTTGAACGACGACAGCATAGCAGAGAGGATGGTATTTCTCTCTGATTTTCTTGTCAGTTTGGGTATAATTCCCAGTAAATTTAAAAAGAGACAAATTCAATGATTAAAATTGGTCAAATTAACAGCTTAGAAGTCACTAAAACGGCTGATTTTGGCGTATTTTTGGATGGTGATGATTACGGTTCAGTCATGCTGCCTAATAAATATGTACCAGAAGGTACGAATGTAGGCGAT
Source organism: Vibrio sp. 10N.222.52.B12 (assembly GCF_002875385.1). Taxonomy (NCBI): domain Bacteria; kingdom Pseudomonadati; phylum Pseudomonadota; class Gammaproteobacteria; order Vibrionales; family Vibrionaceae; genus Vibrio; species Vibrio sp. 10N.222.52.B12. The sequence goes on from NZ_MDAW01000129.1 coordinate 15,299, forward strand.
CATATTGACGTATTTCTTTACTTTGATTCAGAAAGTCAGCTAGCTGCGACCATTGATAAACCCATTGCTCAGGTTGGCGAGTGGGGCCTAATGCAAGTCGAAGGTGTCAGTAGCACTGGTGCTTTCGTAAATTGGGGCATCAAAGAAAAAGATCTTCTTATCCCGTTTAGTGAGCAACGTGCGCGCTTTACCGCTGGTCAAAACATTCTGGTTTACGTGTACACAGATAAAGCATCTGGTCGTATTGTCGGTACAACTAAGTTCAATAAGTGGCTGGATAAAACGCCAGCAAACTATGAAGTGAACGAAGAAGTTAACCTAATCATCGCAGAACGTAGCCAACTTGGTTATAAAGCGATTGTGAACGGCGAGCATTGGGGAATGATCTTCCCATCGGATGTGTTCGGTAAGCTGTTTATTGGTAAAAAGCTGAAAGGCTACATTAAGCAAATTCGCGAAGACGGCAAAATCGACCTTGCGCTACAAAAAGTAGGCGTGGCGAAAATGGATGATCTTTCGAGTAAAATCCTAGAGCTTTTAGAGAAGAAGGGTGGTTTTCTACCTCTAAACGATAAATCTACGCCAGAAGCGATTTTTGCAGCTTTCCGTACAAGTAAAGGCACGTTCAAAAAAACCATCGGCGGTTTGTACAAGCAAGGTAAGCTCGTGATTGAAAAAGACGGTATTCGTCTCGCTGAATAAAGCTTTAAGTTGCTGGTGGCGGAGGTTCATCAAGTTCAAACTCGATTTGGACGAAAATAGCAGTCAAAAAAATGGCCCAAACTCGTCCTTATTTTGGGCCTAGGGGAAACGGCTCCTTTCATAGAGCCTGCGCTAAACTTTTGACCAACACATATTGTTGGTGAACATAGAGAGAAATGCCGTTTCAAAGCGATGCTTTGATATCTTCAGTTTAGTACAGGGGACTCGAATCGCTAGTGAACCCAGTTCCGATCATGCTTTAGAACCAAAAAGCCATCGTAAATACGATGGCTTTTCATTTATTTATAGCATTTCACTTTGCTACTAAAATAAGTTCTTATCTCGCACTAATTCTCGTGGAAGGCCGTTTTTAATGCGGTTACTTACCCATTTACCAAGGCCAATGATCGCGCCTTCGTACTTCACTAATATTTCGCCTTTGCCGGTTTTCATCTCAGCTGGAATGTTTTGAGGGCGAACGTCTCGGCCCATATACCATTCACGAGCTTCGTCGATCGTAAGCTCAATCGCATTTTTCTCTAAACCTGTCGCCAGCGCCGTTGCTACTTGATGTTGCCAACGGTAGCCATTCTTATGCGCTTCGGCAATCTTGATACCCATGCGAGAGAAACGCAGTTCGCCAATCATCGACTCTAGTGCGTCTGGGAAAAGCCACACATCTTTATCACGAATCCAAACCGTACTGTCTTCAGGTAACTTGATTTCCATTGCGCTTTGAAGCTGGTTAGCGATATCAGTGGATTCTTTGTTAGACGCTTTAACAAATGGGAATTTACCCATGCGTTTTTTGACTTTTGGTGCTTCTACGGCAGCAAGCTTACGTATACGTGCAACAAAGAAACCCTCACAGTCATACACTTGAGGGAAGATGTGCAAGAAGCCTTCTTCAGTCAACGCCGCCTCGGCATTATTAAACAGATCTTTTAAGCTCTCGAATTCAACCGCGTCACCAAATGTTTCTTTAAGATGGTGGCAAACTTGTTGGTTTTCTTCCGTGCTCAACGTGCAGGTTGAATAAACCATCACGCCGCCAGGTTTAAGGGCGTGGAACGCACTTTCGATCAAATCTTTTTGAGTGTCTGCAATTTCAATGACTGATGTTTGCGTCCAGTTCTTCATTGCATCTTCATCTTTACGCACTGTGCCTTCACCGGAACATGGTGCGTCTAACAGAACGGCATCAAATTGTTCTGGTAGCCAGCCACCAAACACACGACCGTCGAAGTTACTTAGTGCTGCGTTACGCACACCACAACGTTCGATGTTTGCGTGTAGCACTTTTACACGACTTGCCGCGTATTCATTCGCGACCAAAACGCCTTCATTGTTCATTAAGGCAGCTATTTGAGTTGTTTTAGAACCCGGAGCCGCAGCGGTATCGAGCACTGCGTCATACGATTCGTCATTCATGAATAAGGCGGATACCGGCATCATTGAGCTGGCTTCTTGAATATAAAACAACCCAGACATGTGTTCTGCGGTATTGCCTAATGGTACGAGCGATTCATCTGCTTCGATCCAAAAACCAGTCTCACACCAGGGTACAGGAGATAACTTCCAACCTTTTGCCTTTGCTCGCTCTAAAAACGCCTCTAAGCTAACTTTCAACGTATTAACGCGAATACTCTTGCGCAACGGCTTTTGGCACGACGCTAGGAAGTCATCCATGTTGAGGTGAGCAGGAAGAATAGTTTTGATTTTTTCCAGAAATGCTTCTGGGATGTAAACATTAGGATGCAAAGTGGAATCTCGATTGCAGAATTTGCTGCAAATGATATACGAAACTGGGTTAGAAACGAATAGCCACAAAGGCTACGGTAATAAAAAAGAGCAGCGATTGCTGCTCTTTAGTCTATCTTGGTTATCTATGAATCATGGTTTGGGGATTGCTGTGCGCCATTCCAACCAACTCTCTTCAGCTTGAGGGTACAAGTAGAAAGAGTGACCTTTTTTTGCTGCTGGTGGAATTTGAGATTGCTCTGGTGTTGAGAAAGCGATACCACCACGTACAAGGCTATCAATTGTACCTGCTTTAATGTTTGCTCCACCTAAACCAATCGAAACATCAACGCCAGACACGTTCCAGAATACACTGTTCTGACGAACTAGGTAGGCATATTCTGGCTGAATTTCAATCTGGGTAATCACACGATCAGCGAATTCTCCTAAATGGACATCCGTTACCTGACCAACCTCCATTTGACGGTATAGGATAGGGGTGCCAATCTGCACTGAGCCACGCTGTTCACTTTGTAAGGTAAAACGCATCCCTTGTGAGCGCGCATTACCTTTCTCTAGATCAAATTTGAATGCCGCGGCACCTTGGCCCGGTTCCACGCTAATGGATTTAGACACTAATGCGCCTAGGTTTTTAACGCCGCCTAAGCCAATTTCTGGCTCAGTTAGCCAAAAGTGTGACCCGGTAACGGCAATATCTTCCACATATTCAGGCAAAATACGGGCAGTCACTTCAACCATTTCTCGGCGGAAGTTAGGGACAACTAAAGTGACTTCACCGACTTTGACACCTTGGTATTTGATTGGCATCCCTTTGCTAACTTCCTGAGAACCGTCTGTTTCCAAAGCGATGACACGTCCAAACTTACGCGCTTGCTTTTGATCTTGATAGAGCTTCCAGCGTTGGCCAATTTTGTTCTCAATACCTGGAATTGAATCGAACGCGATACCACCTTTAATTAAGGATTTAAGCGGGTGTGCCTTAACGGTGATTCCAGCAAGTGAAGCCTCGACCTCAACGCCTGAGCGATTCCAAAATACGGTTTGAGCCGTAATCAGATGTGCGTAGCGGTTTTCAATCGTGGCTTTTACGATGACGCCACCATCGACTAAATTGAAATCAGACACGCTGCCCACGGGCAGATTTCGGTAGAGCAGAGGACTGCCTTTCGAAATCGGAGGCAACTCAGAAGCAAATAAGTTAAGCGTTTTCGAACCACTCTGGTTGTATTGCGCTAATTCAGCTAAAGATTCACTTTGGAATAGTTGGTACTCTTTTTGAACCTTTTCCGCGCCTTGGCTAACAAAGCTGATTGAACCTGCTAACAGTTGTTTGGCCGGTGGGACCGTCACACTGAGGCCCGATTCGGTGAGCTCGGCCGATGCACTGCCTGTTACATAGAAGCGGTTGTTGGATTTGATGAGGTGTTTGTATTCTTGATCAATCAACACATCCATGAAAACTTCATGATTCGCTTGCTGAGCTTTCTCTTCATCGAGTAGCCCTACTTTAATGATTGAACCCACAACAATGCCTTTGTAGAGGACGTTTGCACCGCTATCTAAGCCGAATGAGTTATCCGAAACAAGGCGAATCGCTATCGATTTCTCCTGCTGCTGATTAAAGACGTTTTTACGAATAGCAGTAAACTGACGTGCACGTTCACCTTCACCTGGAACGATGGTTAAGAAATTGCCACGAACAAGGTTAGCGATATTTTCGACACCAGAAAGTGATACTTTTGCTTCTTCAAGAACAAAACGTGTACCAGAGGTAAGCATGTCACTGAATGCGGGTTGGATTGCAGCAGAAGCAAGAATGACCTCACGACCTTCAGATAGGTTTAAATCCGTGACTTGGCCGACTTCAATCCCACGATACATGATCGGAGCACCTTCAGCGCTGATTTTGTTGTCATCTGGAAGGGCAATTTTGATTGCGATACCACGGCCTGCGGTTTTAAGGTCTTTATATAAACGAAATTCTTTATAATCTTCGACTGGCTCACCATCGTCTGGTGAGTCGACCGCGATCGCACCACCAAGTAGGGCGCTCATGCTTTCTAGGCGGACATCAACGCCTTCAAAACCGATGCTTGCACCAATACCACTCACATTCCAAAAACGACTGCGGTTGTTGATGATGTGTCGGTATTGATCCTGAATGTTGGCTTGGATCGTAATGGATTTCGCATCTTCGTTTAATTGGTAGCTGTAAACTTCACCAATAGGGATTTTTTTGTAAACAATCTGAGAACCAATGGAAACGCCGCCTAAGTCACGACTTTTTAGTTTGATATTGAGCCCTTGAGTGACACGAAGATCAGTCGGTGCGGAGTCAAGTGCGTGGAACGACGTTTCAAACTCTTTACTGTCACCAGGTTGGATAGAAATATAGTTACCGGAGACAAGAGCATCTAACCCAGATACACCAGTTAAACTTGCGGTCGGTTTAACGAGCCAAAAGCGTGTTTTCTCATTAAGCAATTTGGTTGCTTCTGGGTAAATGTCTGCATCGACATAAATGCTGCCTAAATCCTCAGACAAGTTGATGTCGCGTACCATACCCACTTCCAAGCCTTGATAGCGAATCGTCGTACGGCCAGCAATTAAACCGGCTGCATCAGAGAAGTGGATTTGTACCCGCTGTCCAGCGTCATGAATGGACTTAACGACTAGCCAACCGGCTAAAATCATCGTCAAGATCGGCAGGAGCCAAAGGGGAGAAATGCCTTTACTCCTCTTTATCTCTGGCTCGTATGACGTTTGAGAACTGTTCTGATCACTCATTAATTGACTCTTTTTCTGATTGTTTTGGGGCTTGGTCCCAGATAAGCCTTGGATCAATGCTCTCCGCGGCGAGCATTGTAAGAACGACAACCACACCAAACGCTACCGCACCGTAGCCTGGTGTGAAATCGAGAATTTGTCCACGATCGACCAATGTCATCATGATAGAGATAACAAACAAATCCATCACGGACCATTTACCGATCCACTTTACTGCAAAGTAAACCATCATTCGCTGTCTTCGAAACACCGAACGTTTAAATTTTATACATAGCAAGATGTAGGTGAGACCAAGGATTTTTGCCACAGGTACGACAATACTGGCAACAAAAATGATCACTGCGATACCGTACATCCCATTTTTGACTAAACCAGCAACGCCCGAAAATATCGTATCTTCTAAACGTTTGCCGTTCGTAAGCAAGATAGAGATAGGGATTAGGTTCGCCGGAAAAATAGCGATGGTTGCTGCGATTAGGTAAGCCCAAGTTTTTTGGATTGAATTTGGCTTACGATGGTAAAGCGCATGATTACAACGGCGGCATTTATCACCTTCTGGTTGAGAAAGGTGACACTCGTGACAATGTACGTCCTTGTGTTTAAAGTCATAGCTCGTCTCAGACTGCCATGACTCCCAGTAGCGACGGACGCTAATACGAGAAATCAACAAAACAGTGAAGATTTGCAGTAGTACGAGGCCGATTAATCCTGGTCCGACGAAAATGTCAGAGTAGTCCTGAAGCTTGAAACAGGAGATTGCGATACTGACCAAAAATACATCCAGCATGACCCAATGTTTAAGGTGTTGGATTAGCCACAGTGAAACCCCTAGTCCTTTAAACCAACGCTTGTGTAATGACCAATGTGCGGTTACGACAGAGCTGCATACGATGAGTGGGGCGAGGGAGCTGCAAAACAGAATTAAGATAGAAAGAAGGACAAAGCCTTCTTGAAACAGCGTAATCATCCCAGATGGCAGTGTTGCCGGTATCATTACACCGAACAGACGAATGCTGATGAAATTAAAAAAATGTGAAGGGATGAACAGGAGAATGCAGGTAACCGCGATAGCAAGATTACCAGACAAGCTTGGACTGCCACCTCGATACAACTCAGTACCGCAGCGTGGGCAGTGCGCATTTCTTCGATTAGGTAAATCGACAATATCGACAGGTAACTCGCAACCTTGGCATAAGCGAACATTATTGGGTTGCGACGCATGTTTAGACAGAGAGGTCACAACGACCTCTCCACTAAGAATGGTTTAAGCGTGGGACTGAATGCCCCCGTATAGGGTTTGATATAAGCCTTCTTGCTCAACAAGCTCACCATGGGTTCCTGTTTGCGTCACTCTTCCGTCCTCAAGCACATAAATCAAATCAGCTTGCTTAACGGCAGATAAGCGGTGCGCGACGATTAGTGTCGTTCTACCACGTAAGAATTCAGTTAACGCCTTATGAAGAGCCGCTTCAGTTGCGGTATCCAATGCAGACGTTGCTTCATCTAGGATAACAAATTGTGGATTACTCAACACCATTCGTGCAATAGCTAAACGTTGACGTTGGCCCCCAGATAGGCGAATACCATTGCGTCCGATTTGCGTATCCAAACCGTGGTTTAGTTGAGAAATTACATCTTGCAACTGCGCAACTTCTAGAGCGCGCCACAATGACATTTCGTCAAAATCCCCACCGAGGGTCAGATTATGCCTCAACGAGTCATTAAATAGTATAGGTTGTTGTAAAACCACGGCAATTTTGTCGCGTATCACTTCAAAGCTAATGTCGTCTGTCAGTTCATCATTAAAACGGATTGAACCTGCGTTTTGTCTGTATACGCCAATCAACAGCTGAATCAGCGTCGATTTACCACCACCACTTGCACCGACCAAGGCTACTTTCTTACCAGCTGGGATGTGTAACGAGAGATCGTCCAACACTTTGTTTTCATTATTGTATGAAAAATCAACATGTTCGATTTTTACATCAACTTCTTTATTTTCTTTGAAAGGATTTACCTTAGAGACAGGTCTATGTTCTTCTTCCAATTCTAATAGGTCGTTAATGCGTTTTAGTGCGGCTTTTGCGCTATACCAAGAGAATTGGATACCCAGTAGTTCCTGGACAGGAGAGAGCATAAACCAAAGGTAACCGAATACTGCGAAGATTTGACCAATGGTGAGGTCACTGAACATCACCATTAACATCGCAACAGCACGGAACAGCTCAAAGCCAATTAAAAATAAGAGGAAAGAAACTCGGCCCGCGGCTTCGGATTGCCATGCATACTTGTCCGCATCAATACGAACTTGGTCAGCGTTGTTCTTCAATTGCTGTAGAAATTCGCGTTCTTTGTTTGCTGCGCGTAATTGATAGATACCATCTAGCGTTTCGACTAATCGATTCTGGAAGATTTCGAATGAATGGTTTTCCTTACGTTTTAGGTGTTTAACCATGCTCCCCAGTTTGCGAGAGAAGTAGATAACGATAGGGTTAACCAAAAGAATAAAGAGGCCGAGACGCCAGTCGAGCCATAGAAGGACAATGGCGGTACCAATCACCGCTAGAAAACTGATAACAAATTTAGCTAACGTAGAACCAATGAATTTATCAATGGTCTCAATGTCGGTGATAAGGTGAGCATTGATGCCACCGCTACCTTTTGTCTCGTATTGTCGAATACTGATGCGACCGAGTTTGTCGATCATTTTACTTCGCATTTCAAACGTGATGGTTTTGGAGACTAAAGTAAATTGTCGGCTCTGAAGAATATTGAACGCTTGGCTGCCTGCCCGCATGAGCACGACCAAAAAGAGAGTAAAGAAAATATATCCCGTAGGTGTATGCCACGTTTCAGGTAAGACTGCATTCATTGCCGCAAGGCCTGATGCCGGTTTGTCCAATAAGACTTCATCCACCATTAAAGGCATAAGAAGAGGGATTGGAACACTAATCAAGGTTGCAAGAACAGCAATCAAGTTCGCCACAATCAACTTGGACTTGTGCTTTTTGACTTGTGTTATCAACCAAGAACGGCTAATAGTGTCGTTTTTCGGATTCATTGTAATTGAGAATAAGTCCTATTAAAAAGTAGGGCTGCATTGTAGCGCCATACTGTAAGAATGGAAGCCTAAATAAAAAGTAGGAAGTTAATATGAACATAGAACAATACCAAAGACTTACCAAACAAGCCGTAGCGCTGATCGAGTCAGAAAAAGACTACGTCGCGAACCTAGCCAACATCAGCTCACTACTATTTATGGAGCTTGACGAGCTCAACTGGGCGGGTTTTTACCTTAAAAAAGGAAATGAACTGGTACTTGGGCCATTTCAAGGCAAACCTGCTTGCGTTCGTATCCCAATGGGGCGTGGTGTTTGTGGTACAGCTGCTCAAACTAATACCGTACAAAGAGTATACGACGTTCATGAGTTTGAAGGTCACATTGCCTGTGATGCTGCGAGTAATTCGGAAATTGTTATTCCTTTTACTATCAATGGAGAAGTGGCTGGCGTATTGGATATTGATAGCCCAAATATCGGCCGATTCGATGAAACAGACGAAGAAGGACTCACTCATTTTATGTCAGAAGTAGAAAAGCTGCTTAATTCGCACGCTAACGACGCATAAATTCGTCCTCTAGTGTGGTTTTTCCTTGGCATGTCACTATAATACGAGAATATTTTTTCTTAATGCTTCGCGGAAATCCGCTCAAACCAGGAACCCTCATGACTGAAAAGTTAAAAAACAGCAAAGAAGTTATCGCATACATTGCTGAATGTTTCCCTAAGTGCTTTACTTTAGAAGGTGAAGCAAAGCCTCTGAAAATTGGTATTTTTCAAGATCTTGCGGAACGTCTAAATGAAGACGAAAAAGTAAGCAAAACTCAGCTTCGTGCAGCGTTAAGACAGTACACTTCATCATGGCGTTACCTACACGGTGTAAAACCAGGTGCAGTACGTGTTGATCTAGATGGCAACCCATGTGGTGAGCTAGAGGAAGAACACGTAGAACACGCAAAAGCAACACTAGCTGAAAGCAAAGCGAAAGTTCAGGCTCGTCGTAAAGAACAAGCACAAAAAGCTCGTGAAGAGGGTAAGGCGAAAGCGAAACCTGCGGCTAAAAAGCCACAACAGCCTCGTCGTACTAACAAACCAAAAGTACAAAAAGAAAGTAAGCCTGTTGAAACACGCGCGCTAAACGCTGATGAAATCACAATCGGCAACGCAGTAAACGTGAACATGGGTAAAGGAAACATGGCAGCGACCATTGTTGAAGTCAATAAGGAAGATGTACGTGTTCAACTTGCTAACGGCCTGCAAATGGTTGTGAAAGCGGAGCACTTGCGCGCATAAGGGAGATACTCCTACGCATGAATTGCCGTTCAAAAGTGACACTGATTGCTGCTAGCTTCTGGCTAGCAGCATCAGCTCAGGCTCTCGAAGCCAAACTAAACAAAGATGACTTGCCGGTTCTTGCTCCTGAAGTTCAGCATGAAACAGCCAGCAAACGAGTAACTTCTCGATTTACCCGCTCTCATTATAAGCACTTCAATCTGAATGATGATTTCTCTAAAGCGATCTTTGAACGCTACGTAGAAATGCTTGATTACAATAGAAATATTTTTACTCAAGCGGACATTGATTCTTTTAAAGATTGGTCGATCAGTCTTGATGATCAGCTAAAAGCTGGTAACAACAAGATTGCATTTGATGTTTATAACCTTTCGATGCAAAAACGTTTCGAACGTTTTGCCTATGCGTTGACTCTGCTTGATAAAGAAATCAAATTCGATACTGAAGACTTTATTGAACTGGATCGTTCTGAAGCGACTTGGCCTAAAGACGAAGCAGAGTTAAATGAGCTTTGGCGTAAACGCGTTAAGTACGACGCTCTAAACCTAAAACTGACTGGTAAAGACTGGCCAGAAATTAAAGAGGTTTTAGAGAAGCGTTACAATAACGCAATGAAGCGAATCACTCAGACTCGTAACGAAGATGCCTTCCAGCTGTACATGAATGCATTCGCTCGAGAAGTAGACCCGCATACTAGCTACTTATCACCTCGCAACGCTGAACAATTCCAATCAGAGATGAACCTCTCTCTTGAAGGTATTGGTGCGGTGCTCCAAATGACGGATGACTACACAGTGATTCGTTCACTTGTTGCAGGTGGTCCGGCATCTAAAAGTAAGCAGTTAGGTGAGGGTGACCGCATCATCGGTGTTGGGCAAGATGGTGAAGATGTTGTTGACGTAATTGGTTGGCGTTTAGATGACGTTGTTCAGTTAATTAAAGGCCCTAAGGGGACTAAAGTTAACCTAGAAATCTTGCCGGATGGTAAAGAAGCTAAGAGTTACGTTGTCACTATTGTGCGTGACAAAGTTCGTTTAGAAGACAGGGCAGTCAAATCTGAAATAATAGAGAAAGACGGTAAGAAAATTGGTGTACTAGAGGTACCAAGTTTCTATGTTGGTCTCTCGAAAGACACAGATAAACTGATTTCTGAACTCAAAACGAAAAACGTTGATGGCATTATCGTCGATTTGCGTAACAACGGCGGCGGTGCTCTAACCGAAGCAACGGCACTGACTGGTCTATTCATCAAAGAAGGCCCTGTTGTTCAAGTTCGTGATAGTTATGGTCGCATCAAAGTTAACGCGGATACTGATGGTCAAGTCAGCTATGATGGACCACTGACGGTATTGATTAACCGTTATAGTGCCTCTGCTTCTGAGATCTTTGCCGCAGCACTGCAAGATTACGATCGTGCCGTGATTTTGGGTGAAAACTCATTCGGTAAAGGGACGGTTCAGCAACATCGTTCATTGAATCATATTTATGATCTTTTCGATAAAGAACTCGGGTATGTTCAGTACACGATTCAAAAGTTCTACCGTATTGATGGCGGAAGTACTCAGAACCGTGGTGTTGCTCCAGATATTGCTTATCCAACGCCTGTGGAACCAAGTGAAACTGGAGAGAGTGTTGAGGACAATGCACTACCATGGGACAGCATTGATAAAGCGAAATATCAGATGTTCCCAAGTAATGACGCTTTGGTTACCAAACTAACAGAACTTCACAACAAACGTATCGCTGATGAAATGGAGTTCCGTTTTATCAATGAAGATATCGAAAAGTATCGTAAAGAGAAGGATGATAACTTATTGTCTCTTAACGAAAAAGTTCGTGAAGAAGAATCTGATGAAGCAGAAGCATTACGTTTGAAGCGCATCAACGAACGCCAAGTTGCAATGGGCAAAAAACCATTTAAGACTTTGGATGACGTGCCGAAAGACTACGAAGCACCAGACGTATACCTGGACGAATCAGTAGCGGTCATGGTTGATATGTTGAAAGGCTAAAAATTTAGTCATAACAACTAGCAATTCTGTTGTTTAAGAGCGAGTCATAGTGATTCGCTCTTTTTTTATGCGCTTTTCGCTAGGAGTATTCACTGCAAATGAGTTAATTCTGCGCTTAATTTTCTTAAACAATTTACGTGATGTAGATCAAATATTTCGCGAAAGTGAGATCTAAAGCCTAAGCTAAAAGAAAACGATAAGGATACCGTTATGAAATGGTTCATTATTTTACTTAGCTTTTGCTGCTTTAGCGTTTCTAGCGCGGAAACCAACAAAGAAGACGAACTCAGTCACTTTGATACTCCTTTTCTCATAGGGGATTGGTACTTAATGAACCCAAACCCTGAGGATTCAGCGGAGAATTTTCGCGCAATCAAACTGACACTTGGTTCTAATTATACTTTCTCAATAGATATCCAAAAGAAAGACTATTCTATCGATCATTGGGAAGGACTATATAACGCTAATGAGGACACCATTGTTCTTGGGTTAAACACAGATGAACCTCAAATCTACGCCTATCAAAACAACCACAACACACTTGACCTAAACGGTGTGACTTTTACCAAAGGACTCTCCAACGCACTAGCTGGTATTTGGTCAAGCTCTCATGTTGCAGGAGACGGTATGTTGGCGAACAACATCAACCAAATGGACCTTATCCTCCAGCCTGATTTTGTCTTTATGTTCCGTGTCGCTAATGAATCCGGAGAAGAATCAGTGAAACAGGGTGTCTTTTATACCGAGGGTGAACACCTAGTCCTTTTGTACGAAAACGGTGAGCATGGCACGCGCTATAAGCTGAACCAAAACGAGCTTACTATTGAGGATTCTAGTGGAGAGATGTACGCGGTACTCAATCGAGTCACACCCTAAATGATTCATTTCCATTATTTCACGCTGGTTTATTAATAGTGAAATATTCTGATGTTGATTAAATGTTAAACAGAAAGCGGAGCTAAGCCACTAAAAGCTCCGTTTTTTTATAGAAAGACTTGTATTCTGATACCACAACCCCTACAAATAGCTTATATCGTGATACCAGTGTGAGGTGTTTGAGCCTCCGGTCCTGGTATTTTTGTGGTTCTATATACAAGGATTTATGGACATGTCTCAAGCTCCCCAAGCAAAATATCGCAAAGACTATCAAGCGCCTTCGCATGCGATTATTGATATCGATTTAACGTTTGATCTTTACGATAACGACACTATCGTGACCGCAGTATCAAAAGTAGTTCAAAAGGGCGAATCAACAACTTTAGAATTAGACGGTGAAGGGCTAGAGCTTCGCTCCGTAAAAGTGAATGGTGAAGATTGGGCTCACCATGAAGTAAAAGAAGCCTCTTTAGTGCTTACCGATTTGCCTGCGGAATTTGATTTAGAAATCGTTACTAAGATCGACCCGGAAGCAAACACAGCACTTGAAGGTCTTTACAAATCAGGTGGTGCGTTTTGTACGCAGTGTGAAGCAGAAGGCTTCCGTCGTATTACTTACTACCTCGACCGTCCAGATGTTCTCGCTAAATACACAACAAAAGTGATTGCAGACAAAGCTATTTATCCGTTCCTACTTAGCAACGGTAACCGCGTTGCAGAAGGCGAAGCAGAAAACGGTCGTCATTGGGTTCAATGGCAAGACCCTCATCCAAAGCCTGCTTATTTGTTTGCACTAGTTGCAGGTGATTTTGATGTTCTACGTGATAAATACACTACGACATCTGGCCGTAAAGTTGACCTAGAAATCTTTGTCGACAAAGGCAACCTTGATCGCGCGGGTCATGCGATGACTTCACTTATCAACTCGATGAAGTGGGATGAAGACCGCTTTGGTCTTGAGTACGACCTAGATATTTACATGATCGTGGCCGTTGATTTCTTCAACATGGGTGCGATGGAAAACAAAGGTCTAAACATCTTCAACTCGAAGTTTGTCCTTGCGAATGAAAAAACCGCGACTGACCGTGAATACCTTGGTATTGAGGCGGTAATCGGTCACGAATACTTCCACAACTGGACGGGTAACCGTGTTACTTGTCGTGACTGGTTCCAGCTGAGTTTGAAAGAGGGCCTAACCGTGTTCCGCGATCAAGAGTTCTCATCTGATCTTGGTTCACGTGCAGTAAACCGCATCGACAACGTTCGCATTATCCGCGGTCCTCAATTCGCGGAAGATTCAAGCCCAATGTCGCATCCAATTCGTCCGGATAAAGTTATTGAAATGAATAACTTCTACACGCTAACCGTGTACGAAAAGGGCAGCGAAGTGATCCGCATGTATCATACGCTACTTGGCGAAGAAGGTTTCCAAAAAGGCATGAAACTGTACTTCGACCGTCATGATGGTACTGCAGCAACGTGTGAAGATTTCGTTTCTGCAATGGAAGACGCAACGGGCGTTGACCTTAAGCAATTCCGTTTATGGTACAGCCAGTCTGGCACGCCAACACTTCGTGTAAACAGTGAATTCAATGCGGAAGCAAAAACTTACGCACTAACGGTTGAGCAATTTACTGAAGCAACGCACGACCAATCAGAAAAACAATCGCTACATATTCCATTCGATATTGAGCTATACGCGCAAAACGGTGACGTGATTCCACTGGTTATCAACGGTGAATCAGTACACAACGTGCTGGACGTGAAGCAAGACAAACAGACTTTCGTATTCGAAAACGTCGCAGAACAACCAGTGCCATCATTGCTTCGTGAGTTCTCTGCACCGGTTAAATTGGAATACGATTACAGCGATGATGAACTGATCTTCTTAATGAAGCACGCAACAAACGATTTTGCTCGTTGGGATGCAAGCCAAATGCTGCTAGCGAAGTACATTCGTCAAAACGTAACTAACGTTCAAGCGGGTGATGAGGTTAAGCTATCAGGAGACTTAATCGATGCATTCCGTGGCGTGTTACTTGATGCGAATCTTGAGCCAGCGTTTATCGCACAAGTTCTGTCTTTACCTTCAATTAACGAAATCACCGGTTGGTATAAGCAGATTGATATTGATGCGGTAGATACGGTACTGAATAACATTACAGTGTCACTTTCTAAAGAACTAGAAGATGAACTGAGTGCTACTTACCATGCATTGAACCAAGCAGAGTACAGCATTGATCACGACGCTATTGGTAAACGAGCTTTGCGTAACCAATGTCTGCAGTTCCTAGCTCACACTGAAAAGGGCAATGAACTAGCTAAAGCGCAATACGAGTCATCAAACAACATGACAGACACGATCGCGGCAATGAGTGCAGCGAACAATGCACAACTTGCATGTCGTGAAGCCCTAATGGCGGACTACAGTGACAAGTGGAAGCACGATGGTCTGGTTATGGACAAATGGTTTGTTCTTCAGGGCAGCAACCCGGTTGAAAACGCACTTGAGAAAGTGAAAGAAACCATGAGCCACGAAGCATTTAGCTTGAAGAACCCGAACCGTACGCGTAGCTTGATTGGTTCTTTCTTAAACGCAAACCCTGTGCGCTTCCATGATAAATCAGGCTCTGGCTACCAGTTTGCTGGTGAGATCCTTCGTCAGTTGAACGATACCAACCCACAAGTGGCGTCTCGTATGATCGATCCTCTATTGAAGTTCCGTAAATACGATGAAGGCCGCCAAGCGCTTATCCGTGCAGAGCTTGAAAAGCTTAAAGCGATGGACAATTTAGCAAAAGACCTATTCGAAAAAGTGACTAAAGCACTAGACGAATAATCTACAAAAGAATAGGGTGGTCGTTAAGGTCACCCTAGTTTTTTGTTCTGACAATAATCCATTCTAATGAACCAGTATTACTTCTCTCTCAATATCTCTTATCAAACATTTCTTTCACACTATTCCGGTGCCGCTAGTTCGGTACAAGTCATCACTGACAATGGTTTGAGAGTGCAACTAGATGCATCAAAATTTAGACCATTTCTTAGTCAATTAGGCGTTAGAGGTCGTTTTAGACTCACAACTGACCAAAATAATAAGTTTCTAAAGTTAGAAACTCTGTGATGCCTGATATTCCTAGTGAGTTAAACAGGAATCTTAGTCACATAATCAAACATTTCACCTCTTACCACTGCGAATTTTTGTTAAACATTTGTGATTATGCTTTTACAATAAGTGTATGCATTACCTATGCTTAGTTTCGGGGTAAACCCCAAACTAAGTCCCCCTACAAAACAACAATTCTAATGTGGAGTGTGAATATGACCGCGCGTGAAAATGTAGTGCCGGTTCTGCTTGAAAAGGTATACCAACTAATTCAAGACAAACTCGAGCTTTCTCACCAACCGCTTGTAACTAAACTTGCTCAACACTTATTTAGTAACATTGCTGATGATGACTTGATTCAGCGAAACGAATCCGACCTTTATGGTGCCGTGGTTAGTCTGTGGCATCACGTCAATGAAAAGAAACCAGAAGACATCTCTGTAAGGGTATTTAACCCAGCAGTCAGCCGCCAAGGTTGGCAATCGACTCACACTATTGTTGAAATTGTTGTTCCAGATAGCCCATTTTTGGTGGATTCCATCAAGATGGCGCTAACGCGACTCGATCTTGTCTCTCACTTAATGCTTAACAACCCAACGCAACTAGAACGCGATAAGAAAGGGCAAGTGACAGACATTAATGGTGAAGGCGGCGTCCTTCAATCTCTATTCCACATCGAAGTTGATCGCTTAACCAGTAAAGATGAAATGCAAGCGTTAAAAAATGAGCTGCTCACTATCTTGTCTGACACGCGCTTAGTCGTTGATGACTGGAAGCAAATGGTTGAAAAACTTAAGATCGTCACCAACGACCTTGAGAAGAATAAAGATCGTGTTTCAATGAAAACAGATCGTTTAGATGAAACGATCGAATACCTACGCTGGTTAGGGGATCATAACTTCACCTTCATGGGGTATAAGGAATATGATCTTGTCAGTGTCAATGGTGATACTGAGCTTCAGCCGGTGAAAGAGAAAGGCCTTGGCATGTTTGCTGATGACAGTCGCGTTCGCAGCATCAAGCTTTCTGAGCTGTCAGACTCTGCGCGCCTTGAAGCGAAAAAACCTTACGCGCTGATCATCACTAAGGGCAATCAAGCATCACGTATTCACCGTCCAGCATACACTGACTACATTGGTGTTAAAAAATTCGATGAGAACGGCAAAGTAGTCGGTGAGCATCGCTTTACTGGTCTATACACTTCTGCGGTATACAATCAAGCCGTACAAAGCATTCCCCTGATTCGCGAGAAAGTGGATCGTATTCTAGAAGCGAGTGGATATCGCAATGGATCGTACTCGTACAAAGCGCTGCACAACATCCTAGAAAACTACCCTCGTGATGAACTGCTTCAAGCTCGTGAAGAAGAGTTATTAGAAGTGGGGATGGGCGTCGTGCAAATGCAAGACCGTGACTTGTTACGTCTATTTGTTCGTAAAGACCCGTTTGGTCGTTTCTTTAGCTGCATGGTTTATGTGACAAAAGACCGTTACAACACCGAGCTTCGCCGTCAAACTCAACGCATTCTTAAGCAGTACTTTGGTTGCGAGCAAGAGGTTGAATTTACGACCTTCTTCTCTGAAAGTCCGTTGGCAAGAACCCATTACATTGTTCGTGTAGACAACAACAACATTGATGTAGACGTGAAAAAGATTGAGCAGAACTTAATGGAAGTATCGACTTCATGGGATGACCGCCTAAAAGAATCCATCATTGCTAACTTCGGTGAGAGTAAAGGTCTTCCTCTTTCAAAAGAATACATGAGCGCGTTCCCTCGTTCATACAAAGAAGACATGATGCCTGGTTCTGCGGTTGCAGACATCGAACGTCTAGAAGCGTTAAGCGATGACAACAAACTGGGCATGCTGTTCTACCGTCCGCAAGAAGAAGCGGCAGAATCTAAAGCGGTTCGCTTAAAGCTTTACCACCGCAACGAGCCAATTCACCTATCTGACGTTATGCCAATGTTGGAAAACCTAGGCCTACGTGTGATCGGCGAATCTCCATATGAGATCGAAACCAACAACGGTCAAACGTTCTGGATCCTTGATTTCTCAATGCTACATAAGAGCGACAAGACCGTTGATCTTCGTGAAGCTCGAGATCGTTTCCAGCAAGCATTCGCGGCGATTTGGGCAGGTAATTTAGAGAGTGATGGTTTCAACCGTTTGTTGCTAGGCGCTTCACTGTCTGGTCGTGAAATTTCTATTCTTCGTGCATACGCTCGCTACATGCGCCAAGTTGGCTTCCCATTCAGTCAACAATATATTGAAGATACCCTGAGCCATTACCCTGATTTAGCAACAGGTCTGGTGAATCTATTTGCTAAGCGATTCGATCCAAAACACAAGGGCAGTGAGAAAGGTCAGAACGATCTTATCAAGAAAATAACCGAGCAATTGGATCGCGTTGAAAGCCTAGATGATGATCGTATTATCCGTCGTTATATGGAAATGATCACAGCAACGCTACGTACGAACTACTACCAGTTAGACGAAGATAAGCAGCCAAAACCTTGGTTATCATTGAAGATGAAGCCAAGCGAAATCCCTGACATTCCTCAGCCAGTGCCTGCGTTTGAAATCTTCGTGTACGCACCGGATATCGAGGGTGTTCACCTACGTGGCGGTAAAGTCGCGCGTGGTGGTCTACGTTGGTCAGACCGTCAAGAAGACTTCCGTACTGAGATTCTTGGCCTAGTTAAAGCGCAGCAAGTTAAGAACACAGTGATTGTTCCTGTGGGTGCTAAAGGTGGCTTCGTATGTAAACGTCAGCACACTCTAACTAACCGTGATGAAATTTTTGCCGAAGGTCAGCGTTGTTATAAACGCTTCATCCGCGCACTATTGGATGTTTCCGATAACATCATCGAAGGTGAAGTCATTCCGCCGAAGAGTGTCGTGCGTCATGATGAGGACGACCCATACTTGGTTGTTGCAGCCGATAAAGGCACTGCAACTTTCTCTGACTTGGCAAACTCTGTATCTAACGAGTATAACTTCTGGCTAGGTGATGCGTTTGCATCAGGTGGCTCTAATGGTTACGACCACAAAGCAATGGGTATCACTGCGAAAGGTGGTTGGGAGTCGGTAAAACGTCACTTCCGTGAAATGGGTATCAACTGTCAAACCACTGATTTCACGGCTATTGGTGTCGGTGATATGGCTGGGGACGTATTTGGTAACGGCATGTTGCTATCTAAGCACATTCGCTTACAAGCTGCGTTTAACCACATGCACATTTTCATTGACCCGAACCCTGACTCTGCTACCAGTTGGGTAGAGCGTGATCGCTTATTCAACCTACCTCGATCAAGCTGGGAAGACTACAACACGGATTTGATCTCGAAGGGCGGTGGTATTTTCTCTCGTCGCTCTAAATCGATCCAATTAACACCAGAAATCCAAAAGATGTTGGGCACTAAGAAAGCATCTTTGCCGCCAAACGATCTGATTAAGATGATCCTACAAATGGAAGTGGATCTACTTTGGAATGGTGGTATCGGTACTTACGTTAAAGCATCTAGCGAAACGCATACCGATGTTGGTGACCGTGCAAACGACGTGCTCCGTATCGACGGACGTGATTTAAAAGCGAAAGTCGTTGGTGAAGGCGGTAACTTAGGTATGACTCAGCTTGGTCGTATCGAGTACGCAACCACAGGTGGACGTGTAAATACCGACTTTGTGGATAACGTTGGTGGTGTAGATTGTTCAGACAACGAAGTGAACATTAAGATCTTCTTGAACGGCCTTGTATCAAATGGCGATCTAACGGTTAAACAACGCAACCTGATTCTTGAATCAATGGAAGACGAAGTCGGCGAAATTGTTTTGGACGATGCTTACCGTCAATCTGAATCGATTTCAGTGACTGAACAGCAAGGTGTTGGCATTGTTAAAGAGCAAATCCGCTTTATCCATACGATGGAAAAAGCTGGGTACTTGGATCGTGCGCTTGAATACATTCCTGACGACGAAACACTGATTGAACGCGAAAAACAAGGCCTTGGTCTGACGCGTCCCGAGCTTTCAGTGTTGGTTGCTTACGGCAAGATGGTTCTAAAAGAGCAACTCGTTGCTGACGAGATTGCGAATGATGAATTCCATGGAAAACAATTAGTTGCTTACTTCCCAAGTGAGTTACGCCGTAACTACAAAGATCAAATGGTGAACCACCCGCTGCGTGCAGAAATCATCGCGACGGCGTTAGCTAACCAAATGGTTAATGAAATGGGCTGTAATTTCGTGACTCGTCTTCAAGAAGAAACGGGCGCGAGTGTAGTTGATATCGCAAATGCTTACAGTGCAACCCGTGAAATCTTCGGATTGGAAGATATCCTCAAGCAAACCCGTGCTCTAGATAACGTTGCAACAGCGGAAGCACAGTACGAAATCATGTTCTACGTACGCCGTGCACTGCGTCGTATCTCTCGCTGGTTACTACGTAATCGTAGCAGTAAGAGCACAGTGACTGAGTTGGTTGCTTTGTATAAAGACGATGTTCACACTATCACTGAAACACTAGACACCATGCTAGTTGAGTCTGAAGTAGAAGAGCACAATGAACTTGCGAAGAAGTGGGTTGAACGCGGAGTAGAAGAGAAGCTAGCACATCATGTTGCTCGTCTATCAAGCTTACAATCAGCACTGGATATTTCAACAGTAGCAAGCGAAACAGGTAAAACAGTAGAGCAAGCTTCGAAGTTGTACTTTAACTTGGGTGACCGTTTATCACTTCACTGGTTCTTGAAGCAAATCAATAGCCAAGCCGTTGATAATAATTGGCAGGCATTGGCGCGAGCGGCATTCCGTGAAGATCTAGACTGGCAACAACGTCAGTTGACGGCTCAAGTGTTGACTTGTGGTTGTTCAAGCGAAGATCTTGATGTGATTCAAGCGTTAGAGGATTGGATGTCAACGAATGAGCTGTCTTTACATCGTTGGGAGAGTATTCTAAACGAATTTAAAGTCGGTTCAGTTCATGAGTTTGCGAAGTTCTCAGTAGCACTTCGAGAGTTGGTTTTGCTTAACCTAAATTGTTCCTCGAACGAATAGGGTAAGTTGACTCAGATAAAGGCCTCGCAAATGCGAGGCTTTTTAATGCTTAAAGCAATCTAAACCACAAACCTTAGTGACAATGTAACGTAGAGTTTAAGTTTTCATGGCGTGAAATCGTTTGCTTTTAACGTAAAAGCCATCAGTTTTGTATAGGTAATAGCGCTATAATAGACTGTTTTTATAAGAAAAATTTAAATAAGAAGTACAATTTTGCTGAATTCATTCATTTTCATTGAATTGAGACGAAAAACAGTAAATAATATTGTCCCGTTTACACGGGGCTTTTTTCTTTCGGAGGCACAATGCTTTACCGTCTAGCCAGAACTGGCTTTTTTCAACTTGATGCCGAAAAGGCACATGATCTTGCAATCAAAAACTTCCAACGTTTCAACGGCACTCCTCTCGATCTTTTCTATCGTCAACAATTACCGAACCGTCCAGTAGAATGCATGGGACTTACATTCCGTAACCCAGTTGGTCTTGCTGCTGGCTTGGATAAAAACGGCGAATGTATCGAAGCATTTGACGCTATGGGCTTTGGTTTTGTCGAAGTTGGTACTGTTACTCCTCGTCCGCAACCAGGTAATGACAAGCCACGCTTGTTCCGCCTAGTTGAAGCGGAAGGTATCATCAACCGTATGGGCTTTAACAACCTAGGTGTGGATCATCTAGTTGAGAATGTGAGAAAGGCAAAATACAACTGCGTTCTTGGTATTAACATTGGTAAGAATAAAGACACACCAATTGAGAACGGGGCAGAGGACTACCTGATTTGTATGGAAAAAGTGTACGAGTACGCAGGTTACATCGCTGTGAATATCTCGTCACCAAATACACCAGGACTTCGTTCACTTCAGTACGGTGAAGCGTTAGACGAATTACTGTCTGAACTTAAAGAAAAACAGTCAGAACTTGCAGAAAAGCATGCCAAGTACGTACCACTTGCTCTGAAAATTGCACCAGATTTGAGCGATGACGAAATCAGCCAGATTTGTGAGTCTCTGATCAAGAACAACATTGACGGCGTTATAGCAACAAACACAACGCTGGATCGTACTGTTGTTGAAGGCATGAAACATGCAAACGAAGCGGGTGGTCTAAGCGGACGTCCAGTTCAATCACGTTCAACAGAAGTTGTGCGTAAACTTCATGAAGAACTTTGCGACAAACTTCCGATCATCGGTGTGGGCGGTGTTGACTCATACGTTGCCGCAAAAGAGAAAATGATGGCAGGTGCGCAACTTGTTCAAGTTTACACAGGCTTTATCTACCACGGACCTGGTCTCGTACGCGATATTGTTAAAAATCTATAAGATCAATCGCTAAATCGTTGAGAAATCGACGCTTGTTACTAAAAAAGAGGAATTCGTTTCCTCTTTTTTTTTGTCCGTTCGTTTGTAAAATTTAAAAATCATGAGTAGGTAATTAAGCGTCTTACCTCTTATTGCTGTTTAATTAGTCACAAGAGAACGGAATAATGCTTAAACCCAGCGACAAATGGAATTGGTATTTTGACGAGCACAAAGCTTGCTTAATGCTGGATTTAGGGGAGGAAATGATTTTCCAAACCAATCTATGCCGTAAGCTGTTGGTCAATTGCGCCTTCTCAGAAAATGAATTCACAGTTGATGATGCAAGCGCGTTTCAAACATACAACGAACGAATTCGCTGTCTCGACATAAACGAATACCGCCAAGCAGAGTTAACACTTTATTGTGTAGCCGCCAAACGCTTCCACAAACCTGTACAGCCTAAGAGCTGGTTCTTCGATGCTCAAGCATGCGATCACGAACCGGAAGAAGGGGATATGGTTTTCTTAACGAATCAACACTCCGAAGGTGTGTTCATTGTCCTTGAGGCAGGTGATACTTCTAGCCTTTGTGCTTATGTAGGGCAAGAAGAGTTCTTGCTCAATGGAAGTAAAGCACTTGGTTTCGGCCAGCCTATCAAAGTCATGCATGACAGAATGTCATGTGCTAATCACTTATTTATAATGACACCAATGGCAATGGTAGGGTAGTTTCCTTTTTGATTTTCTTTGTATTTCGTTCCTTTGTTTGCATTAATCGACCGTACTAGGTCGATTTTTTTTGCCTAGAATTTTCTAAATCTCTCCTAGTACATACTCCAAACTCACCCCTAGGTGAGGGGGACTTCGTATCTCATATATGAAGCAGCTCACTTTTATTTCACTTTTTTCATTTTAGCGTTTCCTTAAATTAGACAACTTGGCGCCTAATATTTCACCTTTTATTCCCCTATACGCTCACTTTGTAAGTAAATTACACGCTCAACTCGATACTGGTATAGACCAAATTTAGGGTAAATAAGTATTCACTCCTTCTGGAGGGCTTGTTCTTATTAGGTAGTGAAAAAGAGACTTATTTCTTGATGACAGGTGTTGTGTTTTGACTTTCAGCAGGAAGGGTTGGTGATGGATTGCGCTAACAAATCGAAAAAGCCTTTAAAAACGAGGCATTGATCGTAAAGTCAGGTATAATCAAAGCCATTTTTTATCGACGAAAGAACACTATGAATCAATATCTCGCGGTAACTTCAAATGGCATGGAAAACTTGCTGGTTGAAGAACTGACTAAACTAGGCATTGAAAACGCCAAACCAGTACAGGCAGGCGTAAAATTTAAAGCAACGAATGAGCAGATTTACCGTTGCTGTTTGTGGAGCCGCTTGGCGTCTCGATTTGTACGTGTTTTATCGGAGTTTACCTGTAACGACGACATGGACCTTTACCTGTCAACGTCTGCAATCAACTGGGTAAACCAATTCCATAGCTCAAAGCGTTTTGTGGTTGACTTCAACGGTACTAACCGCGAAATCCGCAACAGCCAGTATGGTGCAATGAAAGTAAAAGATGGCATCGTAGACTGCTTCGAGAAAAAAGGGCTCCCTCGTCCTAACATCAGTAAAGAGAACCCGGATATCCGTGTTCACGTCCGTCTACATAAAGACAAAGCGATTCTTGGTGTCGATATGGTGGGTAGTGGTCTTCATCAACGTGGTTACCGTCCAGAATCTGGCCGAGCTCCACTTCGTGAAACGCTAGCCGCAGCGATTATCATGCGCTGCGGTTGGGAGACTCACCAACCGCTTTTGGATCCTATGTGTGGTTCTGGTACTTTATTGATTGAAGCAGCAATGATGGCCGCTAACATGGCACCAGGTGTTAAACGTAAACAGTGGGGCTTTGAAGCGTTAGAAGACTTCGAACCTGAGCTTTGGGCAGAGATTAAATCTGAAGCTAATGTACAAGCTCGTCGTGGCGTCAAAAAAGTTGACGCTAAGTTTTTCGGCTTCGATAACGACCCAAGAGTTCTGAAAGTAGCGCAAGACAATGCTCGCAGAGCTGGTGTCGAAGAGTTGATTGAATTCGCTCAGGGTGATGCTGCAACTCTTACCCGTCCGGCTGGTTTCGAAGCGGGCGTTATCGTTTCTAACCCTCCTTATGGTGAACGTCTTGGAACTGAGCCAGGTCTAATCGCGCTATACACAGCATTTGGTGGCCAATTAAAAGCAGAATTTGGCGGTTGTAACGCGTCTATCTTCTCTAGTTCAGACGAACTATTAAGCTGTCTTCGCATGCGTGCTGATAAACAGTTTAAACTGAATAACGGTGCGTTACCGTGTCACCAGAAGAACTACAGCATTGCAGAGCGTAGCGCTGATGAAGTGAAGGGAGCGAACGGTACCACAGTTCAAATCGCACCTGACTTCTCAAACCGTTTGAAGAAAAACATTGGTAAGATTGGTAAGTGGGCTCGTAAAGAGAAGTTAGACTGTTACCGTATCTATGACGCAGACCTTCCAGAATACAACGTAGCAATCGACGTTTACGGCGACCAAATTGTGATTCAGGAATACGCAGCTCCGAAGAATATCCCAGAAGAGAAAGCGAAACGCCGTTTGACTGATATCATCCGTGCCACAATCCAGGTGACAGGTGTTGAAGCGAATAAAGTTGTTCTTAAAGTTCGTGAAAAGCAGAAAGGTCGTAGCCAGTATCAAAAATTAGGTCAGGAGTCTGAAACTCTTGAAGTGAATGAGTACGGCGTGAAGTTGATCGTAAACCTTCACGACTATCTAGACACAGGTCTGTTCTTGGATCATAAAATCACTCGTCGTCGCTTGGGTGAAATGGCTCAGGGTAAAGACTTCCTTAACTTGTTTGCTTATACAGGTAGCGCAACCGTACACGCAGCAATGGGTGGCGCACGTTCGACAACCACGGTAGATATGTCGAATACTTATCTGAACTGGGCAAAAGACAACATGCAGTTAAATGGTCGTGTTGGTCGTCAACACCGTTTTGAACAAGCAGATTGTTTGCAATGGTTAGAGAATGCGAAAGGCGAGTATGATTTGATTTTTATTGACCCACCGACATTCTCCAACTCTAAGCGTATGGAAAGTTCATTTGATGTGCAGCGTGATCACATTAAGCTGATGACCAATCTCAAGCGTTTGTTGCGTTCAGGTGGCACGATCGTTTTCTCAAACAATAAACGCCACTTTAAAATGGATGAAGCTGCGTTGGCAGAGT
Source organism: Vibrio sp. 10N.222.52.B12 (assembly GCF_002875385.1). Taxonomy (NCBI): domain Bacteria; kingdom Pseudomonadati; phylum Pseudomonadota; class Gammaproteobacteria; order Vibrionales; family Vibrionaceae; genus Vibrio; species Vibrio sp. 10N.222.52.B12. The sequence goes on from NZ_MDAW01000129.1 coordinate 40,513, forward strand.
TAGGGCTAAAAGCGCAGAATATTTCTTCGCAAACATTGCCACTAGACTTCTCTCGCAATAAACATATTCACAACTGTTGGTTAGTGTCTCACGTAGAATAAACAAAGGATTAAAGATAAAAGGATGTTACAAACGTTCACACTATACAGTACTGAAGGATGCCATCTCTGTGAGATGGCATATGACCTTATGGGTCAGGCAAGTCTCGCCGAACACACAAACATTGTCGATATTGCACTAGATGACGAACTCTTCTCGCATTACGGCGTCACAATTCCTGTGTTAAAATATCAAAATTCTGAGTTGAACTGGCCGTTTGACTTGGAACAACTCAAAAATTGGTTGGAAAATAATGGCATTACTTACCATTCATAATGCACAACTTGCATTTGGGGACCATCCACTGCTTGATAAAGCAGAATTTGCTCTACAAGAAAACGAACGGGTTTGTTTAGTAGGGCGAAATGGTGCTGGTAAATCAACTTTGATGAAAGTACTCGCTGGAGACATTTTGCTTGATGATGGCAAAATTCAAGTGACTCAAGATGTGGTGGTTTCGCGTTTAGAACAGGATCCCCCTCGTAACCAAGAGGGCACGGTTTACGAATTTGTGTCTGGCGGGTTGGCAGAAGTCGGCGATTTACTCAAGATCTACCATGATCTTCTTGATCTTGTCACGCATGACCCGAGCGAAAAGAACATTAATCGTCTTGCAAAAGTGCAAGAGCAACTCGACCACTTGAACGCTTGGCGTTTTGATGACCGCGTTAATAACGTTTTGGGCGCTCTCAAGCTGAGTCCCGAAACAAAATTGACGGATTTGTCCGGTGGTTGGCAACGTAAAGCAGCACTCGCGCGTGCGCTTGTATGCGATCCAGATGTATTGCTTTTGGACGAACCGACGAACCACCTTGATGTGACCACCATTGAGTGGTTAGAAGGCTTCCTCAAAGACTTTAAAGGTTCGATCATCTTTATTTCGCACGACCGCACGTTTATCAAGTCAATGGCAACGCGTATTGTCGATCTCGACCGTGGTCAATTAGCATCATTCCCTGGAGATTACGAGAACTACCTTGTAGAGAAGGAAGAGATGCTTCGTGTTGAAGAAATGCAAAATGCAGAATTCGACAAAAAACTTGCTCAAGAAGAAGTGTGGATTCGACAGGGCATTAAAGCACGTCGAACTCGTAACGAAGGCCGAGTAAGAGCCCTAAAAAAATTACGAGAAGAACGCAGTGACCGCCGTGAAGTTCAGGGTAAGGTAAACTTAAACATCGATGATGCCTCTCGTTCAGGCAAGATTGTCTTTGAAGCAGAGAATATCTCTTTTGCTTTTGACGGTAAAAATATCGTTGATAACTTCAGCTTCAACATTATGCGCGGCGATCGTATTGCACTAATTGGTCCTAACGGCTGCGGTAAAAGTACCGTGCTCAAGCTGCTATTAGGTCAGTTAGAAACTCAAGGCGGCCGTTTACATTGCGGTACAAAACTCGAAGTGGCTTACTTCGACCAGTACCGAGAAATTCTCGATCCTGAAAAAACGGTTATCGATAACCTAGCAGACGGCAAACAAGAAGTGATGGTTGGTGGTCGCCAGCGTCACGCATTGAGTTATTTACAGGATTTCTTGTTTGCTCCGAAGCGTGCTAGAACGCCAGTTAAAGCACTTTCAGGTGGTGAAAAGAACCGTTTGTTACTTGCTCGTATATTGTTGAAACCAAACAATTTACTTATTCTTGATGAACCTACTAACGATTTGGATATCGAAACGTTGGAACTTTTAGAAGAAATGCTTGCCAATTATCAGGGTACGTTACTATTAGTTAGCCACGATCGTGAGTTCGTCGACAACACAGTAACGACCAGTTGGATTTTTGAAGGTAACGGTATAATTGAGGAATTTGTTGGTGGTTATCACGATGCAAGACAGCAACGTGAACAAGCTCTTGCTTCGCGCAGCTCGGTTGAAAAAACAGCGAAGAAAGAGAAAGTGGTTGAGGAAACTCCCAAAACTACGCAACCTAAGAACAACTCGAAGAAGTTATCGTATAAGCTGCAAAGAGAATTAGAAGCTCTTCCAGCTAAACTAGAACAATTAGAGTCGGATATTGAGGCACTACAAGAACAGGTGAATGACCCATCGTTTTTTGCCAAATCTGTAGAAGAAACTCAACCGGTATTGGAACAGCTCGCTGCTGTAGAGCAGGAGTTGGAAATCGCATTCGAGAGATGGGAAGAACTCGAAGCAATGCAACAGGACAGTTAAGAATTCGATGAATTGTAGTAACAAATTCAAATTGACCGCCGTCGCGATGATGGTTGGTACGGCAATGAATGCGAATGCAGCATTGTATCAAGTGGTTGAGGTGGATCCTGGAGTCAACGGGGACAATATTGATTACTTAACAGCTTATGGTGTCGCGATCCAACAGGGGGATGTAGAAAACCCTGGTACAGATGCTCCGTATGCCTTAGGTTGTTTCAACGATTCAGCAGGGTGTACGCCAGAACAATTCAAGCTTGCTCTCGAGACTCGTACAACACCGTTATCTGCAAGTGAAGCCGTTGATGGTGTTAGCTACCGAGAGGAAGTGCCTTTTGCGATGGACTCTGGCTTCTATTATGTACAAGAATATGACGACTTCGAACGCTATTGTTACAACGAACGTCGTTATTCAACATGTGAGTCCTGGGCATCAGTTCATTGGCAGCCATGGAGTAAAGAGCTAAGTAAAGACTTTACAACAAATGCTTTTGCATTCGTCGAAGGCGATGAAAACGCTTACGAAAACAAATACAACAATGTCATTAACAGCCTTACCGAGGACGGAGAGGCTGTTGGTAACCAAAGTATTGTGAGTAGCTCTGATTCTTCTGAATTGGAAACTCGAAACACAGTAGTAGCTCCTGTTCTTCCAACAATAGTCCCAAGCGATGAAGATGCAACTGTCGTCGCTAGCCGTGCATGGCGTACTGATGGCAAGTTTACGGTAGGTAGTATCTCAGAGAAAGCCTCAAACGATAACGGGACCCATCACACATCAAAAGCAGCGATTTGGGATCAAACTGGAGCCGTCAGTCAGGTTGAATGGCCAAGCGGAACTGCGAAAGATGGTGAGCGTTTAGCGCAAGGCAGCATGCGTGGTATCGCTGAAAGTGGTAACAAGGTGTATGGCGTAGGTTACAACACTTACAAAGATGACAACTACATGAATGCGACTGTTTTTGTTGGTACATTGCCGACAGTAGGTTCTATCGCAGGCGTTACTTGGGAAAATAAACAAGTTAGTGGTGCACAGCAACGTATAGATGGTGATACAGTCCATTCAAACTCTCGCTTAACCGACGTCAATGACAATTTTGTCGCCATTGGTGAAGCAAAACGTTCCGGTGGTTATTTAATGCCAACAGGCTCTGCTCCTAATCGATTGTTTATCGTTGATAACGTGAGTGCAGAGTCTGTTAGTGCGTTTTATCCAACAACAGGGATTTTCTTCAGTGGCGCCGGTGGTCACATGGGTGGTATTAACGCTTACAATGAAATTGTGGGTCAGTTAGATGCAGAGGCCACTCGTGAAGATGATGGTAAACCTCGCCGTAAACGTGGTTTCATTTATCCGTATACCCAAGATGGACAGCTGACAAGTGATCGTTCTACAACACTATTTGATGGTAAGCCATGGTTCTTAGATAACTTAACGAATGGTGGTGATCACTCTGATGAGAACAATGCATTCCGTATCATTAATGCTACGGACATCAACGATGCAGGCGTAATTTCCGGTACAGCGATGATGTGTAGTGGTGGCTATAAAACGACCTCGCATAACTCGTCATGTGATGGTGAAGAGAAGATCGTTGCCGTTAAGCTAGTCCCAATTGCTGGGGCAACGGCTGCTGATATCGAAACGCGTAGCGTTGAAGAAGATTCGGCAGAACGACAAGGTGCGGGTCTAGGTTGGTTGGCTTTGACCATGCTAGGTTTGTTCGGGTTCCGTAGAAAATAGTCAGTATTTTTTAAATCAAGCAGAGGCTCACAGAAATGAGCCTCTGTTTTTTTATGCCTTGAGAAAATCCTCAAATTGATCGATTCTTATAAGTGGAGTCATAAAAGCTCCATCAAAGTTTCACAATATCAGCTGTACGTTAGTAAATGGACCTGTATGAGGAATTAACTATGAAGAGACAAAAGCGTGATCGCCTAGAACGAGCTCAATCTCAAGGCTATAAAGCTGGGTTGAATGGGAGGTCTCAAGAGGCTTGTCCGTATCAACAAATTGATGCTCGGTCATATTGGTTAGGTGGTTGGCGTGATGCCAGAGATGAAAAACAATCTGGTCTCTACAAATAACTCTCCACATACAAACAGAAGGATTTGAAAAGGCTCTTTAAGAGCCTTTTCTACATTTGTAACGAGGATGAATGTAGAAATGAAAAAGGCCCCAAAAAGGAGCCTTAAGAATAATCTGTAAGCAGGAGATTAAAAGCTAGAAGTATCTTGGAATAAACCAACTTTCAAATCTTTCGCAACGTAGATCTCTTTACCATCAACACATACACGACCATCAGCTAAGCCCATTACAAGCTTGCGGTTAACAACGCGTTTCATGTGGATTTCGTACGTTACTTTTTTCGCTGTTGGTAGGATTTGGCCAGTAAATTTAACTTCGCCGACACCTAGAGCACGACCTTTACCTTTGCCGCCAACCCAACCGAGGAAGAAACCAACCAGTTGCCACATTGCATCTAGACCAAGACAGCCTGGCATTACTGGGTCGCCAGGGAAGTGGCAATCAAAGAACCAAAGATCCGGAGTAATGTCCAACTCTGCAAGGATCAAACCCTTACCGAAATCCCCTTCAGTTTCAGACATTTTACTGATGCGATCCATCATTAGCATGTTCGGCGCAGGAAGCTGCGGATAACCAGGACCAAACAGCTCTCCTTGGCTAGAGGCTAAAAGATCATCACGGTTATAAGAATCACGTTTGTTTTGCATTATCAATTACTCCAATTTTTGATAGCTGCATCTTAGTGAACACGTGTACGCTAAACAACTCCGATCAGTACTAGACAAACCAGTTTTTGATGCGCTCCACAATTCCTAAAGGATGCTCATGTCTTTCAAAGTTTTCAATACGTTCGGCGATCTTGCCAATGATGCTGTCATCTTCACCACGGAATGGCTTCGACATCAGAATTGGGATAGCTTCATCTACCGTAGAAACCGACCAAATATGGAACTCGCCATTTTTAATGCTTTCTATTACATCTTTATGTAGCGCAAGGTGTTTAAGGTTTGACTTAGGTAAAATAACCCCTTGCTCCCCGGTAAAGCCTTGGTGCTTACAGACTTGGTAAAAACCTTCGATTTTTTCATTTAAGCCGCCAACGGCTTGGACACGGCCAAATTGGTCAACCGCGCCAGTAACCGCAATTTGTTGGTCAACGGGAAACTCAGACAGGGCACTCACCAAACAGCACAATTCCGCTAATGAGGCGCTATCGCCATCAACCTCACTGTAAGATTGCTCAAATACAATAGATGCAGAATATGGCAGAGGCTCATCAAGGTTTAACGCCGAGCTTAGGAATGCTTGCATGATCATCATACCTTTGGCGTGCAAGTTACCGCCTAATTCCGCTTTTCGTTCAACGTCGGAGATGTCACCATCACCAAAATGAATCACACAAGAAATGCGAGCGGGCTCTCCGTAAGAAACAGGGTGTCCGGCCATATCAATAACGGTTAGGCCATTGATCTGCCCAACTTGTTCACCGGTAGTTTCAATGATCACTTGCCCATCAAGAATGTCGTCAACGGCGCGCTGTGGTAGATATGACTCACGATAGTATTTGTCATCAATGGCAGCATCAATCGATGTAAAATTGATAGTGTTACATTCAGTATATTGACTGGCTAAACTAATCAATTGATTGTGCCAAAGAACACCAAGAGGTAGGTAATGTTGATCTTCCGTATAACGCATACCGGCAAGCATTAAGCGTTTAAATGCCGAATCGTCCAAACTAGGGTGCTGATATTTTTTACATATCCAATTCACTAAGCCGAAATAAAGAGCGAGGCTACGCTCAGAGATGTGAATATCTTCTTCTACTTCGGTGTACATAGTCATTCCCGTAGAAAAATCGTCATCTACAAACTCAATCTCTGCCAATTGAGTTCGGTCACCTGTGATGATCAACTTAACGTCATAATGCTGAGCTACAAAAGGAGAGGATGCAATACGATTCGGGGTTAAGTTAATCGGAGCAAAAGCTTCCCCTTGTATCGCAGCTTTCACACTCGGCCATCTTACTGCGTTTGCCAAAATGAGGTTAGCAGGGACGATTAGATAGCCACCATGAGCCTTCGATAATAAGCCATTCTCGAAAGTTGATTGACCTTCAGTATTGACGCTATATCGATCAAATAGATCTTTTGCGTCTAGAGACTCTGTTGAAACCACTGGCAAAGACGCAATATCGATTACAGCTTCTCGAACGAATTCACGGTAAATTGCATTATCTGCGCAGTTTACGAGTAGGACTCTTGTGAGGCCATTTACCCGAGCAAATCGACTCAACGTTGCCGTCAAGCGAGGTTGTAGGTCAGTAAACGTCTTTGCAGGGAGAAATGGGGCGGTTTCTAATAGTGCTTCATATGGCTTAAATGAAGGAGTTACGTCTTGCCAGTCAAGTTGGTTCATTAATAATCGTCTTAATTCAATGTTGAGTTCATTATAACGAAACGTCCTATAACTCCATAGCGAGAATTTGAGCAATATAAAAATACTGAATATTCATATGATTAAACCTTCGACAAATGAGTGATCAACATCGATACTTTATGGAGTTTTAATTGCTGTATAGCAACATCTGGGTTACGCTGTCACCAGATGTGTTTTAAGGGTCGAAAGGATGAAATATCAGCAGCTTGAAAATCTAGAGTGTGGTTGGAAATGGAAATATCTGATCAAAAAATGGAAAGATGGTGAGTCGATCACCAAGTATATTGATACCAGTGAAGCGGATGCTGCCGTTGCAGAACTACGAAAATTAGAACATGAACCAACTTTAGTGCTTGCTTGGATTGAAAATCATATGTCTGAAGAGTTAGAGAATAAACTCAAACAGGCAATTCGTGCCAAGCGTAAGCGCCATTTCAATGCTGAACAAGTTCATACCAAAAAGAAATCGATTGATCTTGACTATCGAGTTTGGGAGAAACTGTCAAATCGTGCGAACGAGTTAGGTTGTACACTCTCTGACGCAATTGAATATTTACTCTCAGAAGCTTCTCGCAGTGAGAAGGCCAGTCAAAAAGTAACCTCGATTAAAGAAGATTTAAATAAACTATTGTCTAGTTAATGGAGTATCAAATGCTTTATGTAATCTTGATTGCTGCTGTTGTTATTTTTTGGCTTATCGCTGTAGATAGACCTGTCTTAAAAATATCGTTTGAGAAAGGGCACATTACAAAAGTGAAAGGTCATATTCCTCCTTCCTTTAAACACAACTTGCAAGACATTGCTGAGCATGACCCTTTTGATGGTGAGATGAAAGTTTATAATCAGCGAACAGGAATGCGTTTGACCTTTTCGAAACAAGTTCCGAAGAAAGTGCAGCAGCGAATTCGTAACGTCTTCCCTCATCAAGGCTTTAAGTCAAGCAAAGGGAAAAAAAGAGCTTAAGAAAACTATCAGTTACTTATTCTTGTTAAATGGGGCGCATTAATTGCGCCCCGTTTTATATCTATTAAGTCAGTAAGTTAGAGTTTTTCTTTTATGAATCATAAGGAAGCTCCATGCGATACACTGTCACTTTAATCTGTTTTTTAATTGGGGTATCAGCCGCGAAAGCCGATGATTCAGAGACGAACCCCATTGCAAAGAAAATTAAAACAGAATTGCAAAAGAAGACCAATAGACGATTTGATAGCTATGAAGGTTATTGTGACCTAATGATTGAGATGGAGCATAAAGGTAAGACTGCGAAGATTAAAAAAGTAAAGGGAAGTGGTGATAAAAGCGTTTGTAAATTTGCAAAATCAAACTTAAAAATTGGTAAACGATATCGTTATAAGTTTGCGGAAAAATACATACGACTTCACATAACAACGGGTGATTAGCATTCACTAATAATATTTCGATAACTTGGATATATTTATAAGTGGAATTAATGTCACATTCCATTTACTGCTTGTGTCTTTATAGATAAACTTGCCAACAGGAAAATAAAAACAACGTTAGGAATAGCAGTTTGTTGCTCACGCAGAAAAACTATACACCAGAAGCAATGGACATCGCAGTCAAGGTATCGAAAGAAGTCGAACTTAGACATGCCAAGTGGCTAGCTAGTATGAATCACCAAGTGGATCAGTCACAAGTGGATAAGCTTCTTAGTTTACAGGGGCGATATTGTGACGACGTGATCTTTAGTGAAGAAGACAGAATCACGCGCAACCAAAGAATACTTCTCATGTGCGAACAAGAGCGAGTAAAAGAAAAGCGCCAAATCGTGGAAGACAAGCAGAAAACACTGCAAAAAGTCATCAGCGATGTATCGAAAGTCGCCGATCGAATGTTAATGAAAAAACTTGAAACGCTTCCAATTGATAAATTATCGAGCATTATACCCGCATTTGAGCTGTTCGCATCGTTTGCCTATTCTCCATCTCTAAGCTTTTCAAAACTGACAGATTTGGCTAACAATAGCCATCAGCTAAGCTCAACGATTATAGACCTGATTGAAAACTCAAGACTGCGTGAGCGAGGAAGTGCTGCTAAAACTAGTTCAGATGCAAGAGTCGCGATTGGTCGCCTTGGAATTGAAAATTGCCGCAAACTATTCCCAGTTTTAATGGCGCGCCCAATGATGAGATGGTCAGATAGTAATACTAAAATCCTGACTCCCAAGTTTTGGCAACAATTGGTTTTGACTGCCAACGTCACCAAAATGCGATTGGAATCGGCAGATGTCCATGATTCTGATTGTGGTGTTTTAATCGGAACGCTTCGTAGCTTAGGTAGCATCGTATTGATTAATCACTTCACAGATACGTTTGAAGACGCACTCATTGAAGTCATGCTGAACTATAGAAAAACGAACAGGAAAGATGAGTATTATGCCTGTGCAGATGTCCGACCAAATTCCGCTTTTTTGCCTAAAGTCATTGTCGATATGGAAGCTCTGGTGACAAAAAGACTTTTAGAAAACTTTCAATGGCCGAAGAATGTAGAGCATATAAAAGTTGCCGTTCTTGAAGACATAGAAAGCAAACCCATCTTAGAGCGTAGTGTCTATGGCGCAGCATTAGCGCAGGCTAGGGCATATGCAATCTATGATGGATTATCAAGAAGTGCAGTATTTGCAGAAAAGCACAAACCATTTTGGTTTGCTAACGTCCAGATATCGGCGGAAGCATTATCATCAATTAGAATGAGTGCTCCAGGGAAGATGACGCTCATGATATAAAGAAGCGACAGTGTCACATAAAGTTTAAAGCGACTATATCAAGTCGCTTTTTTTAATGTCGCAATAAATAGAACTGAATAACACAAGGTTACGTCGTCACGGTCCTTCAAACCAATCATGGTGAGAGCCATCAATTTGAATGAGTTCGCCTAAACAATCACGTCGGTAGCGAGGTTGGTAAACTCGGGGCTTGCGTTTAGAGTGTGGGACCCAAAGTCCGTCGGCGATCATCCATTGACGTAGAGTCTCTTTAGATACAGCGATGTTGTGTTGCTCTGAGAGTTTTTCTAGAGCGAGCGTTGGTGAGAAATCAGAATAATACTTGTGAATGATCTTAAGTATTTCAACTTTAAAATCTTCAGAGTAACGTCGGTTACTTGGACGACCACGAGCTGCGTGCGCGAGACTTTGAGCTCCTAAAGTGGAGAGTCGATTGAGTAAACGCCGGATATGACGAGCAGACACATTTAAAATAACTGCAGCATCAACTTGACGTAATCGCTTTTCACGGACGTCAGACAGAACCTTAAATCGATAAATATCTTTTTCACTCATCGTAATCAACATCGGTTAAAGCCTCAAAAGCAAACAATGTTGTTAATCTTAGGAGGACATTTTAAAGTGGCTAAAACCGGACATTACTAAATTGCTCCAACAGACTCAGTGCGCATTATGTATAAAAGGGTTAATAGGGGGTTAGACTGGTGCGCGTGACTGTAAAGCATTGATTAGGCGAGGGTTTATGGTCTTTTCATCAAGTAAACCGTATACAACATCTTGATCATCGAGTTCTAATAAGTCGGCAATTTTAAACGCCATTTCCCAATCAAGTACACTGCGTCCATTGCGGTAGTTACTAATTCTACTAGACCCAACGTCCAAAAACTTAGCCAACTGATAGTCAGAGGTAAGCTCTAACTGGACTTTCAGTTGGTCTAAAAGCACGTTTGTATAATTAGTCATATTCCCGCATCCCTTCACTGTATTGTTAAATTTTAGTGGATAGTATCGCGTCTTTCACTAACGCAAGCGACTTGCGCGGCTAAAAAGATTTCCTTAACGTTATTTTTGAGACAGGAAATCAACAGCTTGCGGAGGCTAGAACATGGAACGTATCGTTACCAACCCCATTCACTTACCTTGCCCAGATATGGCAGGGTGCAAAAACCCAGACCCAAATAAAACGGCTAATTCTTTGCGTAAAGTTGCAGAGTTACGCCAGAAGTTTGCAGAGCATTTTCCAAAGAAAGAGCAAACCTACATTCCAGCACGTTTTCGTCAGGGAGTAGTAGCATGAATATTAGTATCTGGAAATCTCGCCGCAACAAAAACCAGCTTGTTGCATCGCAAAGCAACGGAATTCATATCTACTTCGACAGTTTTGAACTGGAAATCGTCGAAGCATCATTATGGCTTTACCAAGGCAGCACTTTGGTAGCGTGTTTTGAAGCAAACACCGATACGCTTCCACGCCTTCGCCAAGTAGCGAAACACATGGCAACGTTAGGTGCGCAAAATCATGGCGAACCACTGACACAAGTTAAGGTGGCGTAATCATGAAAAAGTTAAACGCTCGTGAAGCCTTTTCTTACATGTGGGGCGCACGTCGCTCTAATAGTATCCCTGCAATTCACTATGCTTTTGGTCGTTTGGTCGACACATTCGGCGCGCCAGAAGCAACTAAACTTGCGCTTTATATTGATAACGTTAAGTTTCACTCTTTTCATTCGCGTGAATATAAACAGGTTGATACAAACAGCTTAACAAACTTTGAATTCAACACTACAGCACCATCTGGTTTAAGGTCTTACGCCCTATATCAAGCAATTAAGCGTAATAATGCGCAAGCTACAAACGAAATCCGCAAGCAAGATGAAGCGCCCCAAGTGGGCGCGGATTCTTCCTTTGTGGAGGCGTAACCGTGAAACATCTTTATGAGGCGCACGAACCGCGCCCATTCACCAATCAACTAAGCCCACAAGATGTGGGCTTTATAACGGCGTTAGCTCAAGACGTCACCATCACTGAGAAAAACATTACCGCTATCGAAAGCGGTTTTTTTAATGCTGAAAATACCCAGTGTCTCGATTCAGAGTTGCAAAAGCTTAAAGCTTTAGAGCAAATCCACTTCATTCGCACACAACAAAGTGCTCAACTTGGGCGCGAAGCGCTGGACGAAGTCCAGAAAAGACTAGGCTCGTCAAAGGGCGCAAAAGTCGGACACGGAAAACGAAAGCAGATAGACCGCTTAATTACCCGTTCCAGACGCTTGCCGCCGCGCCACAAAACGCAGTCGTTTTGTGGCGACAACGTGACCGATGAATATCGAGCACGCCCAGAATCGCAAACAGGTTGGATTCTGAACGAAAACAAACGCTTGGAATGGCAGCCAATTGGCAAAAGTCGCGCTTATTTGATGCGTAGAAGCTGGGCAAAACAAACCAAGATGCAAGTGAAGTTTCACCCAAGCCCATCTGACGCGCCAGCGCCGCAAAGTGGTGAGCGATTCACGGAAAAACTCACACCTCGCGCTGTAAAGAAAATCTTTGAAGCGGGCGCATATGTCGCAGCGTGTCACGGTGGATTCAGCACATTTCTCACTTTGACGTTTTCCCCAAAACAGCGCGAGCGCATCTTTGGCGGTGAAGCTGTGACGGATGAAGGTTTGCCATATTGCCCAATCCAGACCACGATTGGCGCGGAGGTTTCCCGCTTCTTAGATGGTTTAAAGAAGATGTACCAGCGCGGCTTTGAATATTCAGCAACAGACGCCAATCAACTTGGGCTTGATGGTAACAAAATCAAAGTGTCGGGCAGGTTGGGACGTCCATTAAAAGCCGCTTGGAAAGATGACGACGGCATCAAGCACGTGAAAGAGATTCACGGCGCAACGAAAAAGCCTTTTGACTTCCACTATATCTGGGTTGCCGAGTCGCCAGCCAATGAAGACGGTGAACCAAACCCGCATGTGCATGTACTTTTGAACTGGCGTGTGGAAAACCATCACTTTGCTGGCTGGGCTAAACGCATCGAGCAGCTTTGGGGTAATGGCATGGCGCACCTAGAGAAAATCAAATTCAGTGAAGCCGCCGCCGGATATCTGATTAAAGCCGTGGGTTATGCCGCCAAGGGTGATAACGCCGACCAAGGACTAATCAAAGGCAACCGTTACAACATTTCACGCTGTAGCCGCGCACCGGATTGGGATGTTTTAGCTTCGTTCGAGGTGGACAACATGACGGGCATCATTAAAGAGTGTGGCTACATGTTGGAGCAATGGCGCAAGCCAATGCAGCGCGAAATCAAGCGCAAACAAATCAAGAAAGATGAAGCAATTAAAGCCATCGACATCAATAAAAAGCAAGGCAAAGTCAGCGCGGTGGTGAAACTTAATCACCTGATCAAACGACTCGATAACGAAGCGCGTGAACTGCGCCAAGAAATCAAGCAGCGCGGCACGTTCGCCAGCAGTCAAAACCAATTTTCTATCGTCTTCGAAGGTGATGACGCGCAAGGCAAAGCTGATGAGTTCCTTTACTGGGCACACGGTGCGCGTGGCTGGTCAATGAAGTGCTCGAAAGAAGTCGCGGGCGATGATATTGAACTTTACCGCGCCAGTGCAAAGCACCTCTATGGCGAACAGTTTGAACAATTCCAGCTACGCCAAGCCAACTGGAAAAGCCAGTTACATCAACCAATGCCACCTGAGCCCGATTTCAACATCATAAAGAGCAATGACATGGACATTTACTTTGATTATTGCCGCTTAACTGATTAGCCCGTTTGGGTACTTGCTTGCGAAACGATTTCAGCAAACTAGGAAAGGAAACCGCAATGAGCAACATCGACAAAATCACCGATGCGATGGAAAAGGAAGTAAAACGCAGCAAGGGAGGCGTTTTCTGGCGTCTTTTGCTGGTCTGGATGAAAGAAGTAAACAAACAAATCCAGAAGAAACCCGATACCGACGAACTACCAGCCGAGGCTAACTAAATGAAAATGCTATCTCTTAATGAATGTCACCAAGCAATTGCAGCTTTGGACGCAGCCGACAAACTTAACGCCAGTGTTGAACAGGAACTGAGCCAGTTTAAAAAAATGGACATGAACGACATCATGAAGCGCGCCAGTAAGATGATTTTCTCGCAGAACATCTCGCTTGAAGCGTTTGGCTTGTCGCCAACTTTGTTCCAACAAATTGAGCAGTTAACTGCATTGAACAACAAAGCGCGTGAGAAGTACCGCGCTTGTGTTGAATCGAACATCGAGCAGCTTTCTGATGTTGAGGCCGTTGCCGATGAGTAAACACCCAAACCCAATTCGTGGGCACGTTTCGTGCCCAGTTTGTAGCAGCCACGCCACCGTTCACCGTGTCGGCGAAGGCAAGTTAATTGCTGAAGGTGAGCCAACCAAAAACGGGCGTAATTTGGGGCTGCTTTATTACAAGTGTCCAAGCTGCGGAAACAGTCCAATGAGCAAAAGCATTAACTCGTTTGTTGAATCCAACATGGTTGAATCGGTTGAACAACTGAGCACGCCAGAATCGAGTGACGCCGTCACTAATGAGAGTAACATTCCAACGGTTGAGCCAGTGGTTGAAACCGTTGAAAGCACTGATACGCCTAGCTTAGAGCAAAATGAAGTGGTAACGGTTGAAGTACAAGAAAGCGAATCACCAATGCCCGTTAAAAAGCTCGTTTTTCCGGTTAAAAAGGTATTGGCCGGACTCGCTATTGTGGCGCTTTTGCTGTGGGCAGTACGTCAACTGATACCAGCCAAGAAAGCAACCGACGAACCAACCGAACAGGGAGAGCCAGCCAATGCAGGGTGAACTTGAAAACCAACCAGAAACCGACGATTGGGGCGACTTTTCAGCGGTCATTAGTGGTCTTGAGCAAAGCGAATCAACGGCTGTAATTGATGCGCCAACCGAAGCGGCCAACGATGAAAAGCCAGCAGGTGAAATGTTCGAAGGGGCGCTGTCTGTCCTGTTCACTATTGCCGAGCAAGCAACCAGCATCATTTCGGGCGTGGACTTTGAGTTTGATGAAAAAGGCAAAGCGGCGGTGATTGATGCGGCCTTGCCAGTGCTTGAAAAGCATGGTGACGCGGTCACTTCCTTGTTCGGTAATTACATGGAAGAAGCCGTGTTAGGCTTGGCGGTCTTGTCTCTGGTCTACAGCGCTAAGAAAACCATGACGTACCAGAAAGAACTATTAGCTGTAGAGGAGAAAAAAGAGCGTGAGCAAAAACAAAAAGACGCCGCTTAAGTTCCCCAATCCGGTGAATTCGAACCCGTCACACGATGCAGAGCATGTGATTTATGTGGCGGGTACTGGCGGGGGTAAAACCTCCGCCGTTAAGCACTTGGGTTTAGTACCGAAAGCCGCGCAAGCGGTTTTTTTTGACCCATATCGAAACTATTCGGGTGCGAAGTATCGCGGGCAAATGTGCCTTGAAACCTCATCGCGTGTCGCGTTCGTCAAAGCTTTGGTGTTGGCTCGAAAGCGTGGCAAGTCGTTTAAGTTGGCGTATGTACCCAGTGAGGGGGCGTGCGGTGATGAGTTGGAGTTTTTCAGTTCTGCGGTGTGGGCGGTCGGTAATGGTGATGTTGACCGATTGCATGTGGTGATTGAAGAACTCGCCAGTTGTGTGGAGACGTCCGGCAAACTCAAAGGCAAAGCGGGTGAACTGTGGCGAGGTGGTCGTCAGTATGGTCTGGTGCTGCATTCGATTTTCCAACGTGGTCAGGAAGTACCGAAAACCGTCACCGAGCAATCACCCGTTTGGTGGATTGGTGCGGTTAACTCGATGGCAGACGCACGCTGGCTTGCTGATAAAAAGGGCTTATGCGTCGATACGTTAGCAGGGCTGAAATCCGCCAAGCACAACAAAGCCGCCATGGGCAAACCCGTTGCCGAATATTTATTGGTTCGCGATGGTATCGGCAACGTCGAAAAGTCCTCGTTTAACTGCCTGACGGGTAAGATTCACGGCTAATTTCAACGCTCATTCAACCTATAGGTTAACCGCTCAACCTATAGGTTTCTCCAACTTCCAACCCTTATCAATTCGCTGTTTCATGG
This sequence comes from Vibrio sp. 10N.222.52.B12, assembly GCF_002875385.1. NCBI lineage: Bacteria > Pseudomonadati > Pseudomonadota > Gammaproteobacteria > Vibrionales > Vibrionaceae > Vibrio > Vibrio sp. 10N.222.52.B12. The sequence goes on from NZ_MDAW01000129.1 coordinate 56,082, forward strand.
AATCACTTTTTAACCGTGTACAACCGAAAGGAACAGCATGAAACAACAACACAAAAACCTACTTGTAGCGCTTATTATCACGCTTATCGTGATTGCAGCGATTAACAACATTGGGTTTCTAGACCCAGCTCGCCGTGTAATCAATGGTGATATGGGGTGGTTTTAATGGAAGCACTAAAACAACCTTTTAACCCTCGTCCTCGTGAACTTGATCCAGTGGAAGGCGTGAACTGGGGCAACCAAGCAACATTGCGTTTGGTGTCTGGTCCTACGTACCAAAACATTGAATTGGTCACGGACATTACTGACCCGTCAGACATTGAGCGCATTACCATCAAAGTGAATGGCCGTGAAATCGTTAACGTGACGGCGCAAGACCTTATCGACTTGCAAGAGCACAAAAAAGAGTACGTGCAAGCAGGTCGTTACGTTCTGAACTTCTCAGATATGACGATGCGTACCAAACTGGGTATCCGTACAGGTGAGCTAGTCACCCTACAAGGCGAAATCTGGTTTATGTACATCCAGCTAAAAGCCAAGTCTGGTCAAGCTGCGCCAATGATTCGCGCTCGTGCTCATACGACAGCGGCTCAATCACAACGCATCTACATGCCTCGAATCTACTCACAAACATGGTATGCAGCCTCTAGCGGTCGCACGCCGTTTGACTTTGCCGAGCGTAGCGCAGCGCTGTCTCTAAAGCGTGTTCATTTTAAAGATGCCAGCATCGAACGTGTGCGTGTTCTGCGTGACGAACGCGAAGAAATCAACGTCAACAAAGTGGATAACGCCTTTGATTTGGCCTCCGCTGGCCGTGAGCAGAATGCGGGTTTCTTCTCGATTGATTTCACGCGCTGCGGCTTTGGCAGTGAAGCACGCTTGCCAACGGCAGCCATGAAGCAACTGGCATTTGAAGTGGAAAAGACCGCTGCGGGCAGTATTCCGGTACTGATTGAAGCCATCGAACAAGTGTCTGTGCCTAAAGTGCAGTAAGGGGGCGTTATGGTGATGGCGCAACCAAATACCACTTGGGGCGGCGTCTGGGATGGCGTGTTAGAAGCGGGCGGCGAATTACTGACTGACGTGACTGACATTGGTAAAGACTGGCTCGGCATTAAGTTGCAAAACGAAGCGCAGCGTGTCGAGTCCAGTAACCCAGACGAACAGCGCAAGCACAATAACGACTACCAGCAACCCTCCGGTGAGCCTGTGAATACCTCCGCATTTGCGGGGGTAAACCCGACTTATCTCGCGATGGGTGGCGCGCTGTTATTGGTGCTGTTACTTGTGGTGTTTTTTGCCGCGAAGGGAGCGAAGTAATGCCGTTTATTCCATACCTAATTGCAGGCGCAGTGGGTGCATGGGCAGGCATCAAGGTAACGGGCGGTTTCGACCGCATCGGCTTGGTGCTCGGCTTACTTCTCGTGTGTTACATCCTCTATAAACGAGGCTTCAAATTATGATGGGTTTTCCACTCACAAACTCCGGCTCAATGCCTATCAGTGCGGGGGCGTCAGCCAGCAGTGACGCAACAGGCCAATCCAGCGGCAACCTTTCAATGGGGAATATCAACATGGGCAGCGGCATCGACCGCACCACGTTGATTGCCATTGTGGTGGCGGTACTTGTGGGGCTGTGGCTATGGAAAAAGAAGTAATTCAAGTCATGACTCATTCAGCGCCAGCGCTTGGCAAACTCAAGCCAGCGTTTCGCGCTGTTCCAAATGAATACAAAGCACTTTGCAAAGCGGTCAAGGATGGCCGCGTGTCTTTGTATCGCTTAACCAGTGACCAATGCGATTTGTATATCGCGGGCGAACGTGACGGTGACAGCTATTACTTGTGGGCAGTCACGGGGCACGGTTTGGCCTCGGGCATTAAGCAGCTATGCAAGACCGTCAAAGCAGCAGGCATGACCAACTTAGTCGCAGATACTGCGTTTAAAGGTGTCGCGCGCTTGGTTCGTCGCATTGGCGTCACACAAAAACACGATGGCGATTTCATTCGCCTCGATTTGGAGGGCTTTTAGATGGGACGTTCCAAGTCTAAATCGACCAATACCAGTAACACCACCAACACGAGCGGCCAAAATGCCATTGAGGGCGATAACCTTGGCGTTGCGCTGTCTGGTGTCAACAACTCAACCATAAACGCCAACATGACCGTGACTGACCACGGTGCGATTGATGCGGCGTTGGAGCTTGGGGAAGAAGCGTTTCAGTTAGGCGGGGAAGTCATTGCCAGCAACCAGCGTGTTTCTCTCGAAGCCATGAACATAAACCGCGACATGGCAGAAACCGCCATTGATGAAGTGGCCGATTTCGCGGGGGCTTCGCTGAAAACCTACGCCTCAACCAACAGTGAGAACCTCAACATGTTGGCAGGCATGGCGGGTAGTCAAGCAGCGCAGAACTCCAAGAATCTTGAATCAATGATGGAGCTTGCCAAGTTCAACAAAGACGGCGGCCAAGTGGAAACCAGCAAAATGATGATGGCCGTTGCCATTGTGTTGGTGCTGATGCTTGGCTTTGTAATGGTGAAACGATGAATACACATCTTATCGCGGGGCAACAAATCCCGCTTACGCCAGACGGCAACTGGCTGTATTTGAAAGCAGCGCAAGGTGAAATCGACGTTTATCGCGAAGTCAGTGGCGAGCGTGTGACGCTCGGCCAATCGGCGGTGTTTAACGTTGGTGAGGGAAAGCAGCTAGGGCGCTTGCTTATCTCAAGCCGCATCGATAACGAAATCGAAATCCAGTTTGGTTTTGGTACGTTCACGCCGCCAGTAGAAGGTCAAAGTGTGGTGATTCAAGCACTGCCAAGTGTCGAGATTAACACCTTGCCACCAATGCAGATTGCGGAAAACCAGCAAGTGACGATTCAGGACATGCCAGCGATGGCCATCGCCCCAAATCAGCAACTCGCGGTGAGCCAATTGCCACAACTCAACATCGCGTCATTGCCCGCCGTGGTACTTGATGGCGTGCCGTCGATGAAGATTTCTTCTATGCCAGCGATTCGTATTTCAGCGGCACAAGTGGTGCGCGTGGCCGAAGAAGCCAGCAGCGAGTTAATCACCGAAGCGGTGAGCACGTTTCCTCATAACATCGCCCAAAACAACGACCGCAAAGCCATCACCATCAAGGCTGCCAAGTCCAATACGGAATCGGTGTTTGTCGATGCCTTTGAATTGGAAGCGGGCGAACGTATCGAAATTGCCAGCAAAGCCGCTATGACGTTAACAGGCGCAGCGGGCGACAAAGTCACATTAATGGAGATTTAGCATGGGTGAAGTACGCGAGAACCTGCCAAACGGCAGCCCACGCAACAAAATCGAATACTTGGCTGATTGTATCGACTTTGCCAAGTCTCAAGCGGGCGGTGAACTGCCAAAAAACCTACTGGTAAACCCTGATTTATCAGCGGGTGAAGTCGATATTAATTGGAACTTGCCACACTATGCGCGCTGGACAACGGGCATGTTCACGTACAGCAACCAAAGCGCCAGTGAAATGCACTTAGGCCGTAGCTTTGGGCGTCCGGCGCCAGTGGGCTGGGGCGTAGAAGTTAAAGCGGCTTCCTCATATGCACATAGTGCGTTCTATAACACCATCGGCAGCGAAGTCGAGAAGCGCGACCCAACCGCAAAAGCGGCGTTCTTCTTGATGGGTTTTGGTGATGCCAAAGTGATTCATTTCAGTGTGTTTACCGCACCAGTTGAGAATGAAATCTTGTACAACGATGAGAATGGCGAAACGCAACGTAAAGACTTGTCTTATTCCGCATATCTAAAAATGCATGACGACACGGTTTATCACCGCTTTGGTGTGGTCGAACTCGACCAGAACGGTGACTTTGTTGATTACGTTGGTAAGACATTTTCCGCACGCCCTGAGCCTGCCAAGTTTGTGCAAACGTGGCTACATGGTTTGAAGTTTAAGCCAGGGGGCATTTATGCATTTTTCGTTGAGTCAGACATGAACAACGGCGGTAAAAGCTGTGCATTCACTGGCGCGGGTGTATTCCTCAATCCAGAGCAGCAAAACATTGTGCCGGACTTAACGCCGAGCCAACCAGCACAAGAAGCGCTGCGTTGTGTGGAATCCTTGGGGCATCTTTCCCAAGCACAACTGACAGGCGGCGTGAGCATTGATGTAGGACGCTTTCCAATGCCGTTTGGCATGGAAAAACATCTCATTTTTTGTAACTGCCAAACCACGCAAACCGCGACCGAAACGCCGATTAATGCTGCGACCATCACCAAAACCGACTACAAAACGGTGCGTGTGGTTGGCGATACCGTCGGCGGTCAATCGCATGGTCATTTGATGGCGTACTACTCGAAAACACCTGTGCATTTGAACTACTTCAATTCAGCCAACTATCAGGCGGTGTAACTATGCCGTGGTTATTAATTGCATTGGTCATTCTAGGGATGGGAGCTTTTACCATGACAACCACATCAAGCGTTCGCGGGATACGCATCAACAACCCGCTTAACATTCGTATTGCTGGCAACGCATGGAAAGGCAAGGTGAAGCCGTCACGAGATAAGGCATTCGAAACCTTTGAAGCACCTGAATGGGGCTTTCGTGCGGGCGCTATCTTGCTGCGCAATTACCAGCAAAGGCATGAACTGTTCACGCTAAGCGAAATCATTCACCGATTCGCGCCACCAAGCGAGAACAAAACCCACAATTACGCGCAGTTCGTCGCGGGTCGTGTTGGTGTTGGTATCGATGAGCGCATTGATTTGGTGAACAACATGCCGCTATTGGTCGAAGTCCTGCACGCCATGAGCATCATGGAAGTTGGGCGCCATTACAGCAAAGATACCGTGATTAAAGGTGTAAAACTGATTTAGGGAGAAATCAAACATGTTTGAACGTTCAACATTAAAAGGCTTGGCGTTATTGGGCTCGGTCGTCGCTGCAGTGACAGGCTACGGGCATTTATTCAGTGTCGAAATCACCGAAACGGGTGTAAACCTTGGCGGTGCGATTGGCTTGGCAATTCCGGCGGTTATTGGCGTTTATGAAGCGCTGCCAGATAGCTGGAAACCGACAAAAAGTGTAGGGGGCTTGGATGGAAACCGCCCTAGTTAACGCCTTATCCGGTCTGGGCTTTTCGTCTGAATCGCTTGTGATGTTTGCGCTTATGGGGATGAATCTTAAGTATCAGATAAGCATCAATAAAGCGCTTACAACGGGGCTTCAAGATATGCGCGAACGAGTCTTGGTGATGGAAACCAAGAGTGTGCAAAAATAGTCATATTATAACCAACTGCTTTCATGATAATTTATCCACCATGTAATTGAATGGATTTAAAATCATGAAAGCTTTTTTTGTTAGCTCGTACAAGTGGATAGGAATTTTTTGCGAATGGTCATTTCATCACAAAACCCACGCTGAAAGCTGGCGTAAGGCTGGCGTATTCTTTCTTACTGTAGGCGCTATAACCTTTATGCAACTTACTTTGGTTCTTATGCCTATGGAAAAGGAAGGAAACTTCAATCTCTACGAAGCAGAAAGAATTGAACAGATTGATATCGAAAAAATACTTGAGCACGAATGTAAGTTAGACAGCAAGGCATATACGCAATGCTCTGTAGCCAAATATCATTTAAAGAATGTAAATGTGTTATTGCCAATTTTTGCAAACGTAAGTATTGCAGCTATTACACTCGGCACAATTCTTTTGTTCCTTTACATACTTAGTTGTTTAGAGAAAAAGCCAGAAGAATTCGCATCGTGGGTTACAGAGCATCATAAAGATACGAGTAAAAATACACCCTTAGATGAAAACCGTGATAACAAGGATGATGTTCAACGACAAGCTTCAAACGATAGCTAATGACGATTTACACAGCGGGCAGGGAGCCAATACATTTGGCCGGTCGATTGACCTCGACAGGCTTCTAGCTTGTTTCCTTTGAAGTCCACCAAAATCAAGAAGCCTTAAAAAGCCGAACCTTAGCGATGGGGTTCGGCTTTTTACTTTAAATCTTATGCATATAGTTTTAATCGACTCCTGAAAGAAGGATAATGCACGATAGAGTTATAACTTCAGAATTAATTGGATGAAGCACGGTGCGAAAATGTTAAATGAACTCACAAATATAGAAGTCATTAAACTTACTCTGGGAGCCGCTTCGGTAGTAACGGGGTTCGCTGGAGCTTGGTTCGGTGCGGTACTTGCTTTAAGAAAAAACAAACAAGAAAAGGTGTGGGATGAAAAAAGGGAACTTTACAGTCGGGTAATTGTGGCGTCAGAAGATATCCTTTATTGGGCCGAACAAGTTAGAGCAGAAAGGTGTGGAGAGTATACAAACAGTATAGACTCAAACGTAAACGAATCATTCAGAGAGATTGAAAAGAGCGCAGTTACAGGTCGTTTAGTGATGAACGATAGATTCTACGGCGTGCTTAAGAGCCTCAACGATAAACTTCAGGTTGAAAACTTCAGATCTCACGAAGACTATCTTGAGTCGATGGATAATCCGAGCTCAGATCATCGATTTAGACATGCAATAAATATAAGGGATATCGTTTCAAATCATCTTGAATCATTAATCGACGCGGCGAAAGAGGATATGCCGAACAAAAAATGGCGATGGTTAAGAGTCGTAAAAAGCAAATACAAAGTCTTAACTAAAAGTATGAGTTTATATGGTTGAGATATGGAATCATTATTAAGTGTAAGTAGTCTCGTTGCTGCAATATCCGGTGCTTTAGGGGCTTATTTCGGTGCGTACTTGAAAGAAAAAGCAAAAAATAAAGCCATTCAAGAAGACTTAAAAGAGTTACAAAAGCAACTTAAAGAAAATACGTTAATTGTTGAACGAGTTCGCACAGATTTCGGCGAAAAAGCATGGATAAGTCAGCAAGTCTGGGGGAAAAAACAAGAGGCATATCACGCAATATTTGGTCTATTGCTACATATTAAACGTTACGTCGAGCATCAAGTTTTAGAATTTGAAGAATGGGAATATATTCATAGATATCACCCTTATTTTCAGAACTTTGATAAATCTCATGAAGAGGGACTTCGAGCTATGTGGGAAAAAGACCGCAAAGATTTTGAAGAACTAAGAAAAGAACCAGATAGTGAAGAACTCACAAGGGAGCTCAAGACTAAATATGACGATGCAATTCTAGAGTTACTCCAAATTGTTGAATTAGAGGCTATCTATATTAGTTCAGAAATTCCGATAGAGCTAAATAACATGAGAGATGAGCTCGGTAAGACTTACGATGCAGAAGACTGGGACGAGCACTTCTCAAGGCTTGCATCACAAATGGATGAAACCATTAATAAGGTTAGAGAGATTAGTCGCGTAGAACTAAAACTATGAAGATTAACACCAACTAACGACGCTTACTTGGTATCCAGTCGGCGGCTTTCATTCGATGGCCGCCACGAAACGGTAAGACGTTTTCTTTTGCAGGATAAACCTTTGGTTGGTCTATGTGGCCAAACTTATCGACAAGCTGACGGTGTTCGTCACGCCAAAACACGAAACTTTCCAATTCTTTCGGGCTGAACTCACGACCAGACGGCGTGATGATGATGGCGCGTTTCTCGCAAACACGGAAACCAGACCAACGTAAATCATTAGGCAAGTAACCAAGTGACTTAATCAACATGAGTTTTTCTGCCATTGGATTGATTGGAACGGTGCCATCAAGCCAACGAGTAATCGTCGGTTTGGACACGTGAAAATATTCAGCGCCTTGCTTGATGGATTTAAACTCTCGCCAAAAGAGTGTGCGGAATGACTCGTGAAACATGACAACGCTCGCATATTGGATAACTGACTAAAATTAATTTTCTTGTTGTTTTTGCCGATACAGAACGCTTCATAATGTGGCGGTCGGAGATTTCGGCGTTTTTCGTAGATTGTGCAAAACAATCGTCAGAGATAGTACAAGTAACTTGAGTTATGGAAACTCACAAAATTAAAAATTACAGCTTGGTTATCAGACACTTATGAAACGCTTAATCAAATAGTTAGCCTTTGTTAACAAAATCCGATTCGGTGCGCATTATGGGCACTTATGTTTAATGCAGTTGCATATCACTTATTTATAAAATGTCCCGCTTTTGAGGGACAATTCAATGAAGTATCACGAAATGACAAAAAACTATATTTTTCGTGAGTTTGAATGTGGTTTAACCATTGAAGAAGCAGCTGAACTTTGTTTGAAAAGTGTGAGGACTATCAAGTTGTGGGATAAGGGAAAAGCCATTCCACCGGAGTGCCGAAGGCTAATGCGCATGAACAAGGGTAGGGAACTGAGCATCTGCGATGATTGGGAAAACTTCGTAATGAGGCATGACCGCTTGGAGCTTCCGACTGGGCAGCTGGTTACAGCTCAACAAGTTTTGATTGGAGTAGCGTTGCTTGAGCTCGGTGCTTCAAATGATATTGCGGTGGCCCACCAAATACTAAAATACGCAAGAGTGTTAAAGAAAATTGTGTAATAAAACGGCTCCTAGTTGGAGCCTTTTCTAATTTTCGTCAACTAAATCGACAAGCAGTTCACATACATCTTTTGATTTCATTATAGTTTTGTTGATCCTAAAAACTCCTAAGTGACCTTCCCAACTGTTAAAAGATATGTACGTACCTAAACGAGGCAATGAGTTGCATTCTAGTTCTGCTAATAAAGAACTAGAGTCATACGTTAACCCACCATTATCTAACAAAAATCTAATTCTCATAATCAATCTATCAATGCTGGTTGGACTACAACGTTTATATCCGTAGTTTTATAAACATTTGGACTGATCTCATCAACCCTTCTTATTAATTTCGTTACTTTGTAAAGGTAGGAGCCGACAGGCAATATTATAAAGTCCTCCAAAGAAGGTATATCAACGCTTTCAATATCCACCATAACCAACAAGGGGTTTCCCAGTGTGATATCCCAGTCATTAGTCAATTCATCGGTGTTTGCTTGGTAATAGTTTAGGTTCATTGAGCCTCCACATTTGGCATGTTTTCCTCAAATTTTATTATAGTCGATATATTGAAATATCTTCGATAAGGTCATGAGTTTGTGGAATTTACCCCCGTAATACAGATACGGGGGTTTGGCCTTTACCTCCCGCGCTCGCTGCTTAGTCTGCGCGACTCTCGCGGTCGGAACAGGCCAATGACGTTAAACAACTTCTAATGATTCAGGCCAGATGAAGTAGGGACCGAAACGTTTACTGTATTTGAACTCACCACCAGAGGATTTACCCGCATCCGTTAATGAATGTTTTCCATCATCAAACGATAGATAGCCTTTGGTTACACACAGCTTAAGGAAGTCATCGGTTTTAAGCTTGTGCTTCTTAGCTAACTTGGACGAAGTGATCTTGCTTTGGTCTTGTTCTGGCTCTGATTCTTCGCTGTTTGCAGTCTCAACGACAGCAGCTTGAACTTTCTCGAGTGAGATTCGAACCTCGTCACTAATACGAATAATGCGTTGAGCCTCTTCGTATGAGTCTTTGTAAATCTCTGCATCTTCGTCACGGTCAATGAAGATACCCATTTCGTTGTTGTTTACCTGACTAAACTCATACAGGTTTAAGCTCGTGATGATACATGAGCTTTCGTTCATGTAGCATTTGGCGTGAAGGTTCTTACAGAAGCTGGTACGCACAAAAGATAAGCCTTTAAGCCAATTGATTTCATCAGGTTGAAGCTCACTTTTGCCATAGACGATTCTGATATCGATCTTTAAACGATCTTTGTCTTCTAGCAGTTCTTTGATGCGGTCATTTAGCTTTAGAAAAGGGCTGATTAGAATCAGTCTCTCTGATGCGTTCTTGATGAGTTCTTCGAGGTAGTAGTTTGTAGCACTTGTATTTAAAAACTTAGCCATTTCATATCCTTGACATATAAAACCTAGCGCACAAGAAGCTACGTTTAATTGGAATGGAGATCAAGGACTACGAATGAGAAACGAAGCCTAACTCAAGGTTCGATGGGTTGCAGTAGCAAAACGCACCTCTCTCGTGGTTAGGCTCTGGAAGGTTGGCTTAGCAGGAAGTGGGGAGTGGTCAGCCATTTAGGTAAGGAGGCTAACCGCGCCGATTAGCTATTGATGCAAAAATATGGGTTCCGTGGGCGGCTTGGTGCTTCGCTTGCACTTCGTGCTTTGCTTATCCCTGCGGGGCAACGTCACCAGTGACAGGTGTTATTTAGTGCATTGATACCATGCGACCCGTGTTTATATTCTTGAGTACACCAATTGTTAGGCTTTCATCTTCACACATGGCCGATGCAGCTTGTTTTACATCGGACTCTTTATCAGAAGGCACCCAAATCGTTATCTTCTTAAAACCATTTTCCTTCATGCGTTGTTCGTACCGTTTGTTTCGATTCATACGTTAGCCCTCATTTAAGTTGAAAATATCAACACCACTTTGAACACCCGTTAGCTGCATTTCTTTGTCGGGTTCGTTTGCGTCATAGTTAATGCTTGGTGGACAAGTTAGCAGCGCGTTGATGGTGCTAGATTTCACCATCACTAAGCATTCATCTATCAAGTCAAACTCATAACCAAACTTAACTAACGTCCCTGAGCGTAAGTAATAGGTATCTCGACCTTTATCGATACGAAACAAATAATCATGTTTATTTGCTACTGAGTTGATACCCGTAAGATAGAAAGACTTAGCATCGTTGAACATGGGAAAGGCTTCAAAGAACGGGTTTACACCATGAGGAACAGTCGTATGACTAGCTTGAGTATTAGCATTGCCAGTATCCACCCCAGAAGTGTCCGACCGAGCCAAACCAGTATCGGCTTGAGGTATTGATAGAGTAGTCGAAGTAGGTAAAGAGGACGTTGAAGAAGTTTCAACTTGCGCAGGAACTGTTTGAGCCGAATCCACATCACTATTAGATAATACATACAAATCCCAGAAAAATTTTAGAATGGCCAACACGCCAATGAGCATGGCCAAAAGGAACTTTGGCGACTTTAAGATAGAGATATCTGACTTAGTTTCATTGAATCCACCCGTACCTGTAGATTGATACAGTGCGAACACATCGACCGGAATCTTCTTACTGCTGCAACTGGCGTAGTCAGCTTTGGTCGTCGGGTCTGTCTTGGTGGCTTTAGGGCGATGGTTATAGATGCGAGGCTTGCGCTTACGAAAGAAGGTGTCGGTAGAACGATGCGAATAAGCTTCACCCGCACAGCCTTTTAACCATGTTGGGATAGCGCTGTAATCCGGTGTCAGCATGATCACATCCCATTGGTATTTTCGGTGACGCATGAAAGCACCGTAAAAATCGAACGGGTAGAGCAGACGGTTGTTCTCGTCCAGCTGCGTACGCTCGCAATCGTCTAAGTCACTCTCATCGAGTGAATCAGGGTCAATAGGGAGCCAACGAGAATGGAATAGCTCACTAAAACCCTTTGGTAAGATGTCTTCGAACTCTGAGAACGGACGAGCTAAGAACTTCTCACGTTTAAAACCTGCTTCTGGACAGTATAAGTCCTGGCACTCATCGATAACAACCAATGCTCCCGTTGGCATCCAGTTAAACCAGTTCTGCCAAAGGTGAACGCCCTCACTTGATCGGGTAAAGATCCTTATAAGCTTGGCACTGGCCGGAAAGGTTTCCCCGAGTATTTTCTCGATAGATTCTTTAGGACGTAAGCCTTCAATGTTGGTGACAACCAAGCGGCCTTCACGCAGTGCAGGGAGGATTTCAAACCAAGTCGCATAAGCAGACTTGTAAGAACCATTAGAGCCGTGACGAAAGATTACAGCCATAATCACCACCCCATAATGCGAAGAACAAAGGCGGTAGCCAATCCATCGATAACAATTCGAATGGCATCGACAACACCGAGTTGATAGGCCGCGTGTCTGAGGTCTGGCGCTAGGTTGTTAAACGCTGCGTTAAGAACGGTATAAACTTCGTAGTCCGTCAGTATCATTGAAGCAATTTCGTAGGCCATCTCAACCATAGAGATTTTGATGGCGAGATACAGTTTGATACCCCAGTACCAAGCATAGGTAAAGACTTCCAATATTAAGTCGGGAATAGACATGAAGAAGTCGGAGATAGAGCCAAACACGTTTGCTATGTATTGAAAGGCTTCGTAGATGAAATCCATGTTAACTTCCTTTGCGTCCTGACGATAAGATAATGAAAGCGGCCATCAACATAGCGGCAAAGATGATCACATTACGAATGGTGCTTGTGTTCGTGCCGAGTGTGTTGAATAGGTTAAAGCGCACATCCACATTCCAAGATGCGCGTGAAAGCGTGAAGGTTTCACCGGAATAATTGCCATCATTGAAGCTCATTTGGCCGAGATTAATAGGGGATTTGGATTGCATGTCCTTGAGATTCGTCTTGAGTTTATCGATGTCATCAATCAGGCCGTCAACCGCCTCACCAATTACCGTACCGTGTGACCAGCCATCGCCCGTTGTTGGAGCATGAAATTGACCACCGTCATTGAGTCCGTTTATCGCATCTTGAATACCATCCAGTGATTGTCCAAGTTGATTGCCGAGTTGTTCCGTGGTGCCTTGAAGTTCGCCAAGTTTGCTAACAACGTCTGAGTTATCCCCACCAGTAGAACCTGAGCCGTCAGCACTTCCAATGGCTTCTTCAATTCGGCTTAGAATGGTATCGAGAGAAGCGGTTTGATCTTCAATGGCAGTCTTAACAGCATCAACGGATTTGGTCGTAGCTTGAACGGCTTTCTTTGTGTTGGTGACTTCTTTCTTAATGTTATTGGTGTTGGTTTTAATGCTGCGAGTATCACTACGAATACCATCACGGAAAATACGAGTGTTCTGGGAACCGCTTGCCATGCGTTGCTCGATGTTCTCTAAGATTGGCGTGACTTGGTATTTGATAGCGCCTGTATTGTCAGCCACCGAATCAAGTTGCTTACGCATGGCATCTAAGAACCAATAGGTGCCGGATGTGTGCTTTTCAATTTCAGATGTGCTGGCAATTAAAGGCGACAAATCTACATTGCTGCTAGAGCCACTAGACGTCTTACGATCAATCGAGTTCATGGTATCGAGTAAATCTTTTAGCGTTGAGTTGGTTTCATAGAACTCATGCGTAATGCCACGAACGCCTGTTTTGATTTCGTTTCGATAGTTATTGGTGCTGACTTGTTCAGTGCTCAAATGGGAATAGATATCCGTCAGCCTGTTAGTAACCGAGGCATTCATTTCGATAATCTCATTGGTATTGCGGTTTAAAAGGTTGTTAGAAATCACCTGTTTTTCTTGGATTGAGCGCAAGTGGTTTATCGGGTGCGAACTGTCAGGATAGGCGGCACCAGAGTTACCGCCGTTACCACCGCCACCATGATCGAGATCATCACCGCCATTGTTATCACCATCAGACCCTTCACCTGTTTCACTTCCTGTATCACCACCGGAATCGGTACCAGAATCACCGTCAGAGTTACCATCATCAGGTTTGGTCCAAGGAGTATCACCAGTGTACTCACCAATGCTAGAACACGTTGCGCCTGTATATTTAAAGTCACCTTGCCAGAAAACAGAGCCGTTGACTTGGATGGTTATGCCTGTGCGACTCAATTCGCAACCAACAGAACCAGAGCCTCGACAATAGCCAGTGGGAGAATCACCCCACACAGTGCCATCCCAACGCATACCGCGAGGACTCGTATCTTGTGCCAAGATTTCGCAAGTGGTGCGGCATTGGCCTTGATACATTTGTTCACCGTCAGGGCACTCATCAGCAAAGGCCAGTGGTGAAAGAAGTAATAAGAAGGGAGCTATAAAACGCATGGAATCACCTTATTACTGAGAAGAAAAAAGGGAGCTTAAAGCTCCCCTTAACCAGATATAACGCCTGTATAGACCCCGTATAGAAAGGATAGAGATATTAACGAGGCTAAAGCGATAGAGAGGATCATTATTTACGTAGCCACGCAACAACCATCCCCAAACCGAAGCCAAGAGCAGCGATACCGATAACGCCAGAAGTGGTCAAAGACACCATCTGTTTACCGCCATCGATAGCACCGTTAATGGCTTCAACGTTAGCGTTACCTTCTGCAAACGCGGGAACAGAAAGCGACATTGCCACACCCGCTTGTGTGTATTTATTAGTGAAGAAGCTCTGTACTTGATTCATGTATTTCATGCTGTTTTCCTATTATTTTCCAAAGTATTTAAGTACGCGGCCTAAGACATGACCGCCGATGAAAGTGACAAGGGACTGGCCTAAAACGTATTCGTACAGTTCCTTGTCAAATTCGAGTAATGACCAATCAAATTGACCATCAACTAACTGCGTAACTTGTTCTTTTGACATCAAAATGAGCTCACAACTGCCATTGGTTGCTTGCTGCAAGACACCATCGATAACCGTTACGCAAATAGACATAGAATTTCTTAGTTAGCCTTCATTGAAGCTTCAAAGTGCTTCTTAATTTCTTGGTCGACAGGGATAAGCGCGGTCACGATGGCACCCGCCAAAGGATCTTCTGGATTGATTTCAAGTTGTAGCTCGTACTCACGACGAGGAACGAGAGCACCGGTGCGCTCAAGGAGCAGGGCGTAACTGTGTTCAATCATCAAAGGTTGATCCCATTGTGGATTCACATCACCAGACTCACCGATGGTGCGACGTTTGAATTTCTCCGAGTTAATTTCACGTAGTGGACGCGAGATATTCAGTTGAGCACTGTCACCACGTGCCGAGTTCCAAGTAATGTCCATGCCAAGAACGAAAACAGATTTAGCCATTTGTTAAGTCTCCAATATGTGAGTCACCAACTTTCCGTAGGTATCGGGGAAGGTGAATTTGGTTCCATCACGGACAAGGGAACCGACGACGGTTTCAATGTCTCCTTCATGGAATTCGATTAAAGAGTTGAGGATTTTCCCGTACTGGCGGCGCATCCAGTGAGCAGAAGCCAATAGGTCTAATGCCGCGCGTTTAGTCGGGACAGGTTTGGTATTGAATTTTCTTGCAGTAGAAATCGATGCCGCGAAATCGTTAATGGCCGCGAATGCGCCAGCTGGATTCAACAGAACATCGATGTTCCATTTTTTGAGTTCGACTTCTGAGCGATACCAGACAAGACCCGTGTTTGCGAGTTTCTGCTCAAGCGCCTTGTTATAGACACGCCAATAGATGCGAGAAGTACGAGAGCCAACAGAATATTGCTCTTTGGTGTAATCAGGACGGCCATCACGATAGCCCGCAATCGTATGATCAACATGTAGAACAGGATTACGGCCACGTTCGGCAGTGCGGAACGCATTATCATTCCAAGCTTTGCGCGCATATTCACAATCAAAGATGCCGTCATAGTCATCATAAGCTAGGTCAACACGCGCCAGTGTTTGAACACCGAGAACATTAGTTAACCAATCATGCAGTGACCAAGGTTGACGACGAGCAAAGACGTGTTTGCAACCCGTACCATTAATCTGAAAATGCACCGTGTCATTGTTACCACCGATACCAATAAAACCACAGAAGTCTTCGCCGTCTGATGAGGTCAGTTTCATTGACTCGGTATAGAACTGGAAACCAAGACCGCGAGGGGCAGAAAGCGACAAACCAAGCACCTGATTAGTGAAGATGCGCAAGCAATCTTCCAAGTAGTTGCGGTAGCAGATATCAAAGGCGCTGTTGTACGCTTCAATCTCTTCAGCCGTCTTGGCAATGGTAGGATTAAATTCAGGTGGAGCAGGGAACTTGGGTGCCTTGCAGTGACGCTGTAACAACGATTTAGGCGCTAAACCTTTGTATTCTTCATGCTTATGAAGACGTTGAAGCGCGTTATGACAGTGACGTAAGTCCTTGACTGCAAATGTAAAACATAGGTAGTCAATATGAACAGACTGCTCTTCAAATTTCTTGAGGATGTTAGTTGCAGTAGTCATCGAAGACTCCTAAATCTACACGTTCTTGGTAAGTCGTGTTGGTGATCGACACCAACTCATAAGAGACAAATTCAGACGAAGCCCAAGACTCAAGATGAGACATCGACTTAAGCAAATCCCATTCTTCATGGCCTTTGACCAACACGGAAACCGTGTAGTCAGGGAGCAAGTCGTAATAGATGGTTTGAGCTTCGTTCATGGGTTAAGCCTCTGAATTAGGCTTGGTGACGCCGTCACATTTTTGATTGTTTTGGTTTTCAATCTGTGAGTTAACAGCGTGAATCAACCGACGAGTCATTTCGCAATCGGCCAAAGCTCGGTGCGCGGTTAAGTCAGACACATCAACGTGTTGTTGAGCACAGGCGTTGGAAAGTGATTGCCACTTGTAATCTTCATGGTGTTCATTCCAAACACCGAAGAACTCTGCGTACCAAAACATTGCGCACTGAGGAACACAAAATTTGAAAAACAAATCGTGAACGGATTGGACGTAAGCAGCGTTACAGTGATTGTCCAAAGATTGGATGATTAAGCGCGTATCAAAATCTGAGTTGTAGATGATGATTGGACGACCGTTAAGAAGCGGAAGAAAGTGATTTGAAAAGACCAAGTGAAAGTCGGGTGCGTCTTTAACGTCTTCATTGGTGATGCCATGAATAGCTGTTGCGTCAGCAGGAATAGAACAAGTTGGTTTAACCAATTCGTTCACGATAACTTTGCCAGAATCAGCACAGATAGCAGTGAACTCGATGATTTCCGCGTCAGAACCTAAGCCAGTAGTTTCTGTATCGATAATGATCGCATTTTCAGTAGACAGTTTTTTCATAGCAACACCTTGACCGTTGAGAGTGACCACCAAGGCCAGACGAAAGCGTCAAGGGCAAACGTCCGAACAAGGTGGTCTAAACTTAAGGACTCAAGCGAATGAGTCCTGATTTGTGTGGACTATAAGACACAAAAATCAGGACTGTAAAGACCGCTTTTTGTGGACTGCGGGTATACAATAATCAGGACTGGAGGATTCCTATGTACACAAATGAACTGTTAGATGCCTACAAAAAGGCAAAGAACTATATCCAAGATAAGCAAGTTGCTCATGATTTAGGTTTAAGCCGCCAAAAGATTAGTGCGATACGAAACGGACAAAGGTATCTCTCGGAAAATGAAGCACTTTTTCTGGCGAAAGAGATTGGAGCAGACACAGAATCTGTCCTTGTTTATCTAGCAGCTGATAAAGCGAAAACGTTCGAAGCACAACAAGCTTGGGCGAACATTGCAAAAAAGTTTAAAGGGCTTGGATTACCTAGTATTTCAATGGCTTGTGCAGGATTTGCCGTAGCATTTTCAAGCCCAGTGGAATCCTCGATTCAGTGCGCATTATGTATATTATGTTAAATGCGGTATAGACGTACGCCAAATCTTCTCTACATTGGTCTCCTATCCCTCTCAGATTTCAAATTCAGACATCGGTTGTTAGGTTCATTAAACATAATGGTGATTTACCATAAAATACTTAATATAGATCTTAATAATCTTGCGATTGTTAAGATCTATATTAAGGAGCTATGCAGTTTCTACTAGTGACTGAATCACTTCGTAAATATCTTGCCTGCGAACTGGCTTTGAAATGAAGCCATCCATTCCGGCCTTCAAACACATTCTTTTATCACTCTCCAACGCATGGGCTGTCAGAGCAATGATGGGAATTGAAATCCTTTTTTTTCTGATAAGTCTTGTCGCTGTTATGCCATCCATTACCGGCATTGAAACATCCATGAGTACCATGTCGAGTTCTTGGCTATTTTGCTCCAAGAATTTGATGGCCTCAGATCCGTTGTTTGCTATACAAACATTATGTCCCAACTTATTTAGAATCAGTTTGATCACCAACTGATTTGATTCGGTATCTTCGACAATAAGTATATTCAGAGCCTTCGATGGTCTGTTCGCTTCAATCTTTACTGGGCGCTCTTGGTTACTACGTGTGAGAACTGGAATCCTTATAGAGAAATGAGACCCGACATTTTCTTTACTGCTCACGGAAATCGAACCACGCATCATTTCCACTAAATGTTTGGTAATTGCAAGCCCCAAACCTGTACCACCAAAACGACGCGTGATTGATCCATCACCTTGATGAAATGCAGTAAATAAGTGATTCAATTTTGCCTTTGGAATACCTATACCGGAATCCATAACTAAAACTTTAAGTTCGTTATTTTGTTCTTCGACCGTAACATTAACTTCACCAAAGTCAGTGAACTTTATGGCATTCCCGATCAGGTTGAACAACACCTGAGAAAGCCTGGTGGAATCTATCCAATATTGTTTACTTTTTTCTAATCCGAAGCTTAAATTAAAGTTCAAATTTTTACTGGTAGCTACTTGTTTTTGTTGGGAAATAACAAATGTTACAACATCACTTAAATCAACCCACTGTTCATTTAATTGAAAGCTGCCCGACTCTATCTTAGATAAATCAAGGATGTCACTGATGATCGCTAATAGGAGTTCTGCCGAGCATTCCATTTGATCAAGGACTTCGGACTGGTCATCGGTAAGCATGGATTGGCGCAGTATATCTAACATTCCCAATACCGAGTTTAACGGCGTTCGAATCTCATGACTCATCATGGCAAGAAATTCAGATTTCGATTGGTTTGCCTTTTCCGCTTCTTCTCTTGCTCTGGCGAGTTGAGATGTACGCACGTCAACGATACGTTGTAACTTCTCTTTGGTTTCAATATCTATAACAGCGCGTTCAATTAAGGGGCTAAAGCGTCTTAATGTCTCTTTGTTCTCGATGCTAAAATGCCCTTTTTGAGCACCGATCAATAAGATGATATTTTGGGTTACCTCGGTTCTAATCCCAGTTAAGACAACTGAATTAACATGGCTTTGTATAAAGCTGTTAAGGTTTTCAAACTCACGTAACCTTAGCGGCTCAAACAGTAAAATACACTCACCGTTTAAAGCTCGCTCGGAAACGCTACCCTGTAACCAATCTAAGTTATCGAACACACTATTTGTAGAGATTAAGGTTTTAAATGCGTCTCTAGTATGGTCTCGAGTGATCACGATGAAGTCATCAAAATTGATGTACTTTTTAAGTACGTTGTTAAGGCCGGAAAATATTTCGTGTCGATTTCGAGCCTCACTCATTGCAGAGATAGCAGATAGAATGGCTTTATTTTCATCTGCCAGAAGTTTTTCTCGTTGCCTTGCTTCTTTAAGTTCGACTAACGCTTCTTGCAACGCTTCTTGTTGATATATCTCTAAATATTTATTTTTCATAAGGTTTATGGAAAATCGCTGATGATATCATCAAGTTTCCATGTCCATTTTCACCACCAATGAATCTTCCTTGCTCACCAAATGTGAATGGGCAAATAAAAGGCAGGTGTTCTAATTCTTGGTTAATTTGTTCGCAAACACTGTTTATATCTTGCTTTAAGTGCAACATAGGACCAGCACAAAAGATATTGATCACACCTATTTTTCGAGACTCTTCTAATTTTTGATTAAAAGCGGCATTCACAACCCTTGCAGCTCTTGCAATTAGATGCTCCCTACTCCCTTTCATTAGCGTTAATTGCTCGCCTTCTTCGATAGTTGTGAACAACTCGATGCCACCGTGTGAGGTCTCGCGAATGGGATGGGACAGCTTGTAATAAGGCCTTTCATATAAGTACCCGGCAACACGACCTAACGGGTAAGCACTGGCATTAGTAAACAGAAATTGTTCGTTATCTGGTTGATTATTTTGGTGGTTTGTCCATCTTCGATAAACATCTAGTGCTGGCTCACCGTCAATTTCTAATAAACATCGGTTGTGGGTTTTCGTTGCAGTTCCCGTAATATCCGTTGGGGAATGCCCTGCACTAAACGTAATATCGACAGGTTGAGATGAATAAAATAGTGTTAAGCTAATGCCAGCTTTTTCACTTCCTTGCGTGGTTATAATAGACCAGTTCCCTTCTATGTTATTGTCGGCAGAAGAGCCGCCAATAATGGGAACCAAAGTACCAAACCGCTGATCGATCGCTTCAATTACAGCCTCTTCATTCCCTGGCGTGGCATGTAAAAGAATAAGGTTGGGTACCTCGCCGAGCCGGTTAGCATGAGATAAGGCCATGTTCAGCGCTTCATTCACATAAGTATCGACAGAATCACCACATTTCGAAATTCCAGTACCATAGGAATGTGGTCCCGAATCATAGATAGCCAGAACGGCGATGACTGGTCCACGATGGTAACCTTGGTTGGTCATAATTGCCTGACACGAGCTCGCACCGTGGAGAGACTGTTTAGGAAACAGCTCTCGAAACGCTGATTGAATAGCACGGAAGTCATACTCCTCTGTGTAATAGCAAATGAGGTGAGAGAGGTTCTCTTCAAAGAGTTCCGTGCGAAATTTCTTAATCGCTAAATATTCGTCTGTAATATGAGTAAATAATGATTGGCACTGCATACGAGTTTAATTATTGTGTGATCTTTAACCGTTATACCATTACGACAATATAGCGCTATACAATAAAGTAATTTTTGTATAAAGAAGCGTCATTATCTCGCGTCAGATCTGATTTATAAATGAACTTGGACAATGTTTTCGCTTATTTTGAAATTAATTACTCGAGTCTCAGAAATATCACTCCAATTACTCTGGCGATATTTATCCGACAGATCTATAAACTCACCAGATTGATTTAGATCAATTTTTATACTGCCATTTTCTGTGCTTTCGATCGAAAAGCCATCAGAACCCTTGTTTATCGTGATTTTTTCTGTTCCGATTGTTACATCACATCGTTGTTTTTGTGAACAATCCACAACGCTACTCGTCTCATAAGTAAAGGTTCTCCAGAAAAATGCACCAATTAAAAGACTGAGCATGATTAAGATTTGTGCAAGTCTTGCCTTTGTTAACTTTTGTGCAGCCATAATTCCTAATATCCTTGTTACAAACTTCAAACTTTTTAAATAAAAAATGATTTCCAGAGGCCTAGTAAGGTTACTACTCTGTCATTGAATTGTTAATTCAAGTATAGTGACTCGCTGAAAATGCCACTTTTTATTAAAGTCAGCAATGGAAATAAAGTGATGATAACACTTAAATTCTAGAGTTTACTTGGGTGGTGTTACGACGCAAGTCGTGTTGGAAGTAAAGTGTAGTTAATTAGAAATTGGAAGCATGCAAATGAGCCAAGTAAAGCAGCTTGAACAAAACTACAACTATACAGTCGTTCGCCAATTTACCCTTGTGACCATTTTATGGGGCATAGTTGGTATGGCTGTTGGTGTTTTGATTGCCGCTCAATTAGTTTGGCCACAGCTAAACTTTGATACGCCGTGGTTGACGTACAGTCGTTTACGTCCACTGCATACTAATGCGGTAATTTTTGCGTTTGGTACCAGTGCTCTGTTCGCAACATCTTATTATGTTGTTCAGCGCACCTGTCAAACACGTCTTTTTGGTGGCCCACTCGTTGCCTTCACCTTTTGGGGATGGCAAGCAATTATCCTAGCCGCAGCAATCACCCTACCTTTAGGTTTTACCTCAGGTAAGGAGTACGCTGAGTTAGAATGGCCTATTGATATTGCAATCGCGATTGTATGGGTATCTTACGCGGTCGTGTTCTTTGGAACATTGGTCAAACGTAATACGTCTCACATCTATGTGGCTAACTGGTTCTTCGGGGCCTTTATCCTCACAGTAGCAGTACTTCACATCGTGAACAGTATGGCAATCCCAGTATCGCTTGGTAAATCTTACTCGATTTACTCCGGTGCCGTGGATGCGATGGTTCAATGGTGGTACGGACACAATGCGGTAGGTTTCCTACTAACCGCTGGTTTCCTTGGTATGATGTACTACTTCGTCCCTAAACAAGCTGAACGTCCTGTTTACTCTTACCGTTTATCTATTGTTCACTTCTGGGCACTGATCTCTCTGTACATTTGGGCTGGTCCTCACCACCTGCATTACACAGCACTACCTGACTGGACTCAGTCTCTAGGTATGGTGATGTCTTTGGTTCTATTTGCTCCATCTTGGGGTGGTATGATCAACGGTATCATGACGCTGTCTGGCGCATGGCATAAGCTTCGCTATGACCCTATCCTACGTTTCCTAATCGTTTCGTTGTCTTTCTACGGTATGTCTACCTTTGAAGGTCCAATGATGTCTATCAAGACTGTAAACGCACTATCGCACTACACCGACTGGACCATTGGTCACGTTCACTCCGGTGCTCTAGGTTGGGTTGCTATGGTTTCCATTGGTTCTGTATATCACCTTGTTCCTCGTCTATTTGGTCAAGAGCGCATGTACTCTGTTAGTCTAATCAATGTTCACTTCTGGTTGGCAACTATCGGTACAGTTCTTTACATCGTAGCAATGTGGATTTCTGGTGTGATGCAAGGCCTAATGTGGCGTGCAGTTAACTCTGACGGCACACTGACTTACAGCTTTGTAGAATCTGTAGAAGCATCTTACCCGTTCTACTTCGTACGTTTCTTAGGTGGTTTCATCTTCCTATTCGGTATGTTCTTAATGGCATACAACACGTACAAAACAGTAACGGCGCCTAAAGAAAGCCTAAAAGCTATCCCTCAACCGGCATAAGGAGATTAAAGAATGAGTAATAATTCGAATAATCGCCACGAAATCCTAGAACGTAATGTCGGTTTGTTGGCAATTTTCATCGTCTTTGCAATTAGTTGGGGTGCGCTCGTAGAAATCACTCCTCTAATTTTCCAGAAGCAAACGACGGAGCCTGTAGAAAACCTACGCGCTTACACTCCTCTGGAAATGGAAGGTCGTGATATCTACATCCGTGAAGGTTGTAACGTTTGTCACAGTCAGATGATTCGTCCTTTCCGCTCTGAAACAGAGCGCTACGGTCACTACTCTGTAGCCGGTGAAAGTGTTTGGGAACACCCATTCTTATGGGGTTCTAAGCGTACTGGTCCAGATTTGGCTCGTGTAGGCGGACGTTACTCTGATGAGTGGCATCGTGTTCACCTTATTGATCCTCGTGAACTAGTACCTGAATCAAACATGCCTGGTTTCCCTTGGCTAGAAGAGAACGTACTAGACGGCAAACTGACGCAGAAGAAACTAGAAGTATTCCGCAACCAGTTCGGTGTTCCGTACACGGATGAACAAATCGCGAATGCGGCTAAAGATGTAGAAGGTAAAACAGAGATGGATGCAATCATCGCTTACCTTCAGTCTCTTGGTCATGCAATGAAGTAAGGGGGTTACATGGATTTCGGTACAATTCATAGTATTTATACCGTAGTACTCTTCGCGAGTTTCATTGGCATCGTATGGTGGGCATTTGGTAAGAAACGTAAAGCACGTTTCGAAGAAGATGCTAACTTGGTGTTTGCAGACGAAGAGCAAAAAACGACCCCAAATAACCAAGGAGTGAAGAAGTAATGACTACATTCTGGAGTCTCTGGATTATCGTGATTACTGTCGGTACGCTGGTAGGCTGTGCGATCCTCTTGACTTGGTGCGCTAAAGATAAAATGGGCGTCGAGGAAGGGGAAGACATGGGCCACGAGTACGATGGTATTCGCGAGCTTAACAACCCTCTGCCAAAATGGTGGACATACTTATTTGTGAGCACGTTTGTGTTTGCAGCTGTATATCTAACTCTATTTCCAGGTCTAGGTAGCTTTAAAGGCGTCCTCAACTGGCAGAGTTCAGATCAAACCGTACGTACGTTGGAAGAATCTAAAGAAGCCATCGCACGAGCACAAGAAAACAAGCAGCTTAACCAATATGCTAAAGAGCTTGATGATGCAGATGCTTACTTCGGAGAAGCGTTCCGTGCACTTGCTCATAATGCAGAAGGTCTACGCCCTATCCCTGAGATTGCGCAAGATCCTGAAGCGATTAAAGTTGGTCAACGTTTGTTCCTACAGAACTGTTCGCAATGTCACGGTTCTGATGCTCGCGGTCAGAAAGGCTTCCCTAACCTAACTGACGACGCGTGGTTATACGGTGGCGAGCCAGCAGCTATTGTTACTACTATCATGCAAGGCCGTATCGGGCAGATGCCTGCGTGGAAAGATGCACTTGGCGAACAAGGTGTTCAAGAAGTAGTAAGCTACACGCTAAGCCTATCTGGTCGTAAAGTGAATGCACGTGAAGCGGAAGCTGGTAAAGCTCGCTTTGTAGTGTGTGCAGCTTGTCACGGCACAGATGGTAAAGGTAACCCTGCTGTAGGTGCACCTGACCTAACTGACCAAGACTGGTTATTCGGCGATTCACGCGCTGCAGTAACAGAAACAGTTATGAACGGTCGCTCTGGTGTGATGCCAGCTTGGAAGGACATTCTAGGCGAAGACAAAGTTCAACTTGTCGCGGCATACGTCTGGAGTTTAAGCAACTCTGACAATAAGTAACATTTCAATAACAGCCCCTTTCATAGGGGCTGTCTTTCCTTTAAATTTAAAGCCTTACATTTTTTCATTTAGCTGTTGAGAACTTTTTTATGGTAAAGCCTTGGTATAAACAATTTTGGCCGTGGTTCCTGATCATCCTACCTCTAACTGTGGTGATTTGGACAATCGTTACTGTGGTCGTATTCGCCAACAACTCGGTATCTTTGGTCGCTGAGGATTACTATAAAAAAGGTAAAGGTATCAACATCGACATCAGTAAAATGAATGTCGCTCGAGACCTTGGTCTTAACGCTACCGTTTCATCAGATGATAACACGGTAGTTATCTCTTTTAACAAAGGAGAACTGCCGCACTTCCCTGCGCTAACCGCGACGTTTACACACCGCACGTTGCCAGACCGTGATTTTACTAAGCTTCTCACTGCCGATGCGAAAGGCAACTATCGTTTGACGCAAGAAGACTCTATTCAAGGTCCTTGGTTTGTTGAACTTGAACCACATAACAAAGAATGGATGATTCAAGGTCGAGTTGAATTCCCTGCACAACCAACAATATTAATGAAGTAAGTCTATGTGTAAATCCTGTTATCACTGCGGTGAAGATGTACCAGCCAACACGGATTTCAAAGTAGAAATATTGGGTGAAATTCGCGACATGTGTTGCCCGGGTTGTGAAACTGTGGCACAGACCATTGTCGAGAGTGGGCTCGTCTCCTACTACCAATACCGCACTGCACCAGCTGAAAAAGCAGATTTAGTTCCGGAACAGCTCCAAGCGCTGATTCATTATGATAATGAAGAAGTGCAATCGGAGTTTGTTCGTAATAATGAGAACACCTCTGAAGTCACGCTTTCCTTGGACGGCGTTTCTTGCGCAGCTTGCGCTTGGCTAATCGAAAAGCAAGTCTCGGGCGTAAAAGGCTTAGTGTCTATCCGTGTAAATACCACCACGAACCGAGCTTTACTTGCGTGGGATAAAACACAAGTTCGTCTCAGCGAATTGCTCTCTGTGATTCACAAACTCGGTTATAAGGCTGCACCTTTTGAAGCGGATAAACAAGAAGCCGCATATCACCACACAATGAAGCAATACCTGTATCGCTTAGGCATTGCAGGCCTTGCAACCATGCAAGTCATGATGTTAGCAGTGGCGTTGTATCTGGAAGTTTTTGGCGATTTAGAGCCGGAGTTTAAAAACTACTTCCGATGGGTAAGCTTAATCTTCGCAACTCCTGTACTGCTCTATTCTGCGCTTCCCTTTTACCTCAATGCATGGCGAAGTATTAGAGGACGAACGCTTGGTATGGACGTTCCTGTGTCCATCGCATTAATCTTTGCTTATGTGGCAAGTCTAGTCGCAACGGTGACAGAGCAAGGTGAAGTATTCTTTGAATCCATCTCGATGTTTACTTTTTTCTTGTTGGTTGGTCGATTCTTAGAAATGCGTGCTCGTCGCAAAGCCGCGGCTGCTAGCGGTAACCTTCTTAAACTCATCCCTGCGATTGCCACCACGTTAGACGGTGAACAAATCCCAGTTAAGACACTAAAGGTCGGCGATCGCATTCGCGTTCTTCCTGGCGAACATATTCCTGCCGATGGCAAAGTGATTTCTGGTCGTATCCATATCGACGAGTCTATGCTGACCGGAGAGTCTGTTCATGTAGTTAAGAAGGCGGGAGATGCCGTTTATGCGGGCACATTGAATGGCGAGGAGTCTTTCGATCTCGAAGTGACGAATTCAAAAGCAGATTCGATGATTTCTAATATCGTTCGTCTTCAAGATGAAGCTCAGCATTCTAAGCCTAAAATCGCTGAAATTGCCGACGTAGTAGCACGTTATTTTGTCGGCGCGATTCTAATCATTTCAGCTGGCACGTGGCTTTACTGGCACCAAACCAAACCTGATGATGCGTTCTGGATTATGCTGTCTGTTTTGGTAGCGACTTGTCCATGCGCCCTATCCTTAGCAACGCCAACCGCACTAACTTGTGCAACCTCTCGAATGGGTAATTTTGGTATTTTGCTACGTAAAGGCCATGTTTTCGAAACGTTGTGTAAGATTAATCATCTTGTCGTAGATAAGACAGGTACGCTGACCAAAGGCGACATCGAAATTAATCAAACTCAAACCTTCGCTAGCTTTAACGAAGGTGAAGCACTTGCGATCGCATCGGCACTTGAAGCGCACGCAAACCATCCTATTGCTCGGGCATTCTCAGAGTTTGGTCAAGAAGACGTTACTGTAAGTAATGTTCAAAACATCATTGGTTCTGGCATTCAAGGTAATTGGAACAATAAGACAGTAAAGATCGGCAGCGCTATTTTTGTGGTTGGTGAGAACCGAGATGAAAGCAACGCCGTCTATCTCTCCGTCGACGAAAAACACGTTGCGACCTTCTATTACCGTGACCCGATTCGTAAAGAGAGCAAAGCATTCATCCAGCGTTTTGCGGATGCAGGTATCAAGACAACGCTATTGACTGGTGATTCTTTGCAAAACGCTCAACCAGTTGCTAACGAAATGGGTATTGACCATGTGATCGCCTCAGCAAAACCAGAAGACAAACTCGCGTATCTTCAAGGACTAGATAAAAACGACATCACTATGATGGTCGGTGATGGTATTAACGATGCACCTACTCTTGCAGGTGCACACCTATCCGTTGCGATGGGTGGTGGTACGGATGTCGCCAAAGCTTCTGCAGATATGACCCTTCTAGGCGATAATTTAGAGAAGCTATTAGAAGCAAGATTACTTGCAATACGTACAAGAAAGATAATCCGAGAAAACTTGGCTTGGTCTTTAGGTTACAACCTGCTAATTTTGCCATTGGCAGTTGCAGGTCTTGTCGCACCTTATGTTGCCGTTGTTGGAATGTCTGCGAGTTCTATCATTGTAGTATCCAACTCATTGCGACTGCTTAAAGAGAAGTAAAGTAAGAGAGCTAACATGGAAAGTCTTTACATTTTAATCCCTATCGCCATTGTTTTGGTCTGTGTGGCGGTTGCTATTTTCCTATGGGCCGTTCGCAGTGATCAGTTTGAAGATCTAGAGCGACAAGGCCACAACATTCTTCTCGATGAAGATGAAAAACCAAATAACAAAAAACCGTAACGTTACTCTATGAGTCCAGATTTTATCGGTGCTTTTATGATTGGCTTGGTCGGGGCTGGTCATTGTATGGGGATGTGTGGTGGTATCGCGTCACTACTCTCTATGGGCACAAAAAACACTAAGCCTTCACCCGTTATCCCTCTCTTCTACAATATTGGACGCCTCGCTAGCTACGGTTGTGTTGGAGCAATGGTTGGTGGGGCTATTTCTGGCTTGTCTGAACTGAGTGGATTAACCCAATCATTAGCGTGGCTCCGCTTTATTGCGGCTATATTCATGATTTTGGTTGCTTTATATATTGCTAAATGGTGGCAAGGCCTGCTGATTATTGAAAAACTTGGGCAGTCCCTTTGGAAATTGATTTCACCTGCCGGTAGGAGCCTACTCCCACTCAAACACCCTTTACATGCCCTGCCGTTTGGGTTTATCTGGGGATGGTTACCGTGCGGCTTAGTGTACTCGGCTCTCACTTGGTCAGCAGTGTCAGGAAGCGCATTAAGTGGCGGGATGATTATGCTGGCATTTGGCCTTGGTACTCTTCCATCGATGCTTGCGATCGGATACGGAGCGAGCCACTTTCAGAAGTTGCAAAAGTCGTTAATATTTAGAAACATCTCAGCGTTAATCTTAATAACTTATGGCGTGTATACTGCCGCCGGAGCTATGCGAATGCTCGGTTTCATATAGTATGAAAGTCGTTTTCAATAATTTTTTTGCTACCCTTTAGAAGTAAGCGGTGATAAAATATTGATGTATATCAAATAGTGAAAGGTTGTTATGATTTCTGAAAAACCTGCAACAAAGCGTATCCAATCAGGTGGTTGCGCGATTCATTGCCAAGATTGTAGCATTAGCCAACTGTGTATTCCGTTCACTCTAAACGAGTCTGAGCTGGATCAGTTGGATCAAATCATCGAGCGTAAAAAGCCGATCCAAAAAGGCCAAGAGCTTTTTAAAGCAGGTGATGAGCTAAAATCTCTGTACGCTATCCGCTCTGGCACGATAAAGAGTTACACCATTACAGAGCAAGGCGATGAGCAAATCACTGCGTTTCACTTAGCTGGTGACCTTGTAGGTTTTGACGCAATAACAGGTGACCAACACCCAAGTTTTGCTCAAGCGCTTGAAACTTCTATGGTTTGTGAGATTCCATACGAAATCCTTGATGACCTATCAGGAAAAATGCCCAAGCTTCGCCAACAAATCATGCGTTTGATGAGTAACGAGATTAAAGGCGACCAAGAAATGATTCTGCTTCTTTCTAAAAAGAATGCAGAAGAGCGTCTTGCTGCGTTCCTGTACAACCTATCAACACGTTTTTCCCAGCGCGGCTTTAGTCCTCGTGAATTTCGTTTAACCATGACTCGTGGTGACATTGGTAACTATCTTGGTCTAACGGTAGAAACCATTAGCCGTTTACTTGGTCGCTTCCAGAAATCTGAAATTCTGAGCGTAAAAGGTAAGTACATCACCATCTTAGATCACGATGCATTGATGGAACTTGCAGGCGTTAGCAAAGACTAATTTGCCCTATCAATTGATGTAGCTCGAAAATGAGCTACATCATATTTCTTCTAAAATCCCTTCGAAAGTCCTCAAATTCTTCTTCAAACTGAGCTACAGTAAAAATGTACCTTGTGTACTCCAATATACTGATTTACTTTATATTCAGTATTTGGTTTTACAATAATAAGTGGGCTTAGATATGAGTATATACAGTAAGATCCTTGTTGTTGCTGACATCAATAATGATGAGCAGCCAGCACTTGCAAGAGCGGTTCAACTCGCTCGAAAAAGTGTATCCAGAAGCCGAATCACTTTCTTTCTGTCAATCTACGATTTTTCGTATGACATGACCTCAATGCTGTCGGTCGATGAAAGAGATGCTATGCGTCGCGGTGTTATCCACCAACGTGAACAATGGATGCGTAAGATAGCCCAACCGTATTTAGACGATAGCTTCGACTTTGATGTTTGTGTTGTTTGGCATAATCGCCCCTATGAAGCGATCATCGCTGAAGTCTTTGCTGGCGGTCACGACATCGTTATTAAAGGAACGCGTAAGCACGACGTTCTAGAATCCGTCATTTTCACTCCTACAGATTGGCATTTGTTGCGTAAGTGCCCTATCCCTGTACTTTTAATTAAGAACGCTGATTGGCCTGAGCATGCGAAGATACTCGCTTCTGTTCACGTAGGCTCAGAAAATCCAACACATATTGACTTGAATGATTCGATGGTAGAGCGTCTTAAAGAAATCAGTAACCGACTTGATGCCGACCCGTACCTTGTTAATGCGTACCCTGTTACGCCAGCCAACATCACAATTGAGTTGCCGGAATTTGATCCTACAACCTATACAGACGCTGTACGTGGGCATCATTTAACCGCAATGAAAGCACTTCGCCAGAAACATGGTCTTGATGAAGAGCAAACGATCGTCGAGCAAGGCTTACCAGAAGACATTATCCCAGCAACAGCAGAAAAACTAAGTGCAGCGATGGTGATTCTTGGTACAACTGGTCGCACTGGGCTTTCTGCGGTGTTTATTGGTAACACTGCTGAGCATGTGATTGATAAAATCAATTGCGACGTACTGGCATTAAAACCAAACGGTTACATCAGTCCGCTCGATCCGAATACAGCGACATAACAGCGCTTGTTTTTGAAATGATATAGAAATGAAAATCCCCCACTTGTTGGGGGATTTTTTATTCTGTTCACGGCCTTAAGGGCACGCAAATTAAAAAGGAGGCTCATTTCGCCTCCTCTTTTCGAATTAGATGTTGGTTACATCGATAAACATTGATTCGTCGATGTTTGTCGAAGAGACCACTGCTTCACTGAATTCGTATTCTTCGCGGTTACCTTCACGATCTAGTGGTAGGTTTACAAAGTCGAAGAGTTCACGGTCAGCAAGCTGGCTTGGACTTACGTTCTGGATTGACTTGAAGATAGCTTCTACGCGACCAGGTGTTTTCTTATCCCAATCGATCAACATCGCTTTAATCGATTGACGTTGAAGGTTCTCTTGAGAACCACATAAGTTACAAGGAATGATTGGGAACTCTTTATGTTCTGCGTATTTGATTAGGTCTTTTTCACGACAGTAAGTCAGTGGACGGATAACTACGTTACGACCATCATCTGAACGAAGTTTTGGTGGCATCGCTTTTAGACGCGAGCCATGGAACATGTTCAAGAACATCGTTTCTACAATGTCATCCATGTGGTGACCAAGCGCCAGTTTAGTCGCGCCAATCTTCTCTGCGAACGAATAAAGTGTACCACGACGAAGACGTGAACATAGGCCACAAGTTGTTTTGCCTTCTGGCACTTTCTCTTTAACCACTGAGTAAGTGTCCTTGTCTACGATGTAGTAAGGAATGTTCAGCGTTTCAAAGTAGTCTGGAAGAATATGCTCAGGGAAACCTGGCTGTTTCTGGTCAAGGTTAACTGCGACAACTTCAAACTTGATAGGCGCTGCCTTTTGTAGGTTCAACAGGATATCAAGCATCGCGAATGAATCTTTACCACCACTAATACATGCCATCACAACATCGCCTTCTTCGATCATGTTGTAATCAGTAATGGCATTTCCAACATGTCTTCTAAGACGTTTCTGAAGCTTGTTGAATTCTAGGGTTTCTTTTCTTGTATCTACTTGGTTCATTGCGGGCTCTCACATCGCCGATAAATCGACTAGGGCTTCCTAACTTGGATTTCTATGGGGCGTGGATTATACGAGCTTTTTGCGCAGGATTAAATGTTTGTGTGACGGACTCATCAATAAATGCACTCAAAAACAGCGTCATGAACGTTAGAAACAAAAAAAGAGCCGCAATTGCAGCTCTTCTTCGGTTTCTTATGCTTATTTTTTTGCATTCGGTAGATAAGGTAATACACGAGTCGTTGGTTGAGGTAATGTCATATGACCACCCTCGCCAATTTCACTCATTGCGACTTGCACCTTCCCATTAACAATCGCTTTTTGAGCCCCGTTAGAGAACGTAATAGTATCATTAAGTTCGTTAGCGAACTCCATGGTTACACCTTGTACTTGGGGCGTAAACCAACCCGCAAACATACCTCCAAGATCTTCAAGTAAGGCTTGCATTTGAGGCATCAAAGGCTTCAATTCTTCGTACGTAACGCTACCCTGTAACGGTTCTTTCGTCATGACTACAAGAGAGTAATCACAGCGCGTATCTTTGGGCGTTTGTACAAAGACAAGTGGATTCGCTGACTTTAGGTTTTTATCTATAGGAAGCGGTAGCTCTTTCGAAGTTGGTATCACAAACTCCTCAAAATGCTCTTCCTTTTCCATCCATGCTTTTTCGATTTCACACAATTGTTTTGTATCAGAATCAACAAAGAAAACACCGACTCTAACGTCATCATGGCCGTCTTTAATATTGTTCTTTAATTGCGTGTAAAGTTTAGAATACGTAAACATGTATTCTTGAGCGTGAGTGATAGGCGATGCTAAGATCAGTACCGCACTACCCAGTAAACTTAGGCTTAACTTCTTCATCCGATCCGTTATTTCTTTTATTGTGTCCAGTAAGCGTTATTGTGACGAATCATCGCCCGCAAGTCATTCACATAAGCGATACCGCGTTCAGAATAAGCAAGCAGACCGTGAGTAAGTTCTGATGCCGTCGCCACAGATAACAAATCCTTGTGTTTCCCTGCTAAATTCGCACGAATATCACGTAAATCAACATACGCACGATTACGATTCACATTCATAAAATAGCCATGTACAGACTCTTGTACAGTGTCAAACCTCTCTACTTCGTGCGTTTTACCTGCACCGCGTTTCGCAGGGACGATTCCGCAGCCTTTCTTATAACACCATTGACCAAACAAGTTGTTTGCTTCGGTTGCAAAACGAGAGGTGCCCCACGCAGATTCATTCGCAGCCTGTGTTAACACCAAAGCCTCAGGCAAAACATTCACTCGCTTAAGCATTTCATCCAACCAAGCTTCCGTTACCGTCTCGTCTTGCAATGGGTAAGAGTAAAGTGCAGCCAAGCGTTTAGCATATGAAGTTTTTTCTGAGCTTAACTCGCCAAGTTTCAAAGCCGTTAAGAAGGCACGCTCTTTTTCTATGCGCTGATTTTCTAATGTAATTTTCGGTCGAAGGAAGTCAAAGAACGCTGTCTTCTTATCTTTCGTGTCCTTAATCGAGTTGAAATCAGGAATGTCACCAATATAAGGGAGGTTAGACAAGTCTGGGTGTGTTACCGGGCCGTGTACCACCTGTGAGTCAATCGCATTGCGATATTCGCGGTCGTAGTGCAAATATGGTCCTACAGAAACAAAAGTGGCGGCTATTGTGATAGCCGCCACTCGTAAACTCATTGATTTTAAAGATTTAGGCATCAAACACCTGAGAGTTACCATCGTGATCGTTATCATTTTGCTGTGTCGCTACGATCTTTAACTTGATACCAAACATTTCGCGGTACAGGATTCCCTTCAAATGGAAGAAGAACGGTAGCACGAAGATCAAGCCAATTCCGTAGAACATTGCAGCAATAATAAACATCAACATCACGCCCAAGTAAAGCCCTGCAAGAACAAAAATCTTCTTGTTGACTGCACGAAGAGACAATAATAATGATTGCATTGGTGGCACTCTTTTCTCACAAATCAATAAGATAGAATGACTAAAAGCTAAAGAAAGGTATAACGATAGCAGAGGGAAAATCATCCCAGCTACGCCCTGCAGCATTAGACTAAATAGCGTCGCTAAAATCACTGGCACCGTGAATTGTAGGCCTTTACCAACGTGACGTACTTTTGTTTTCAACCCAGCGACATGGCTCATAGCCATCAAACTGATACCCGCATAAATTGGCGCACTGATCACTTCGTAACTAAAGTTAGCGACATAAATAGCAGAGACGATGTCAGTGGTAAAAGACTCAGGGTCTTGCAACGCATCAAGAATCACACCTGGGTCACCTAATTGAAGTTGCAATGCGATATAGAAGATGCCCAACTGAACGAAAAGCAACAAGATGATCGCTGGCGAGAAGGACAAAAATTGTTGAATGGTCGTGCGCCAAGCCTCACTAAAAACAGCGCCCGCTTTTAGTTCATACTTGCCAGAAAGAGCTCGCTCTACACTCCCTCCTAAATTGAAATCTTTCTCAAAATCGTTGTTCATATGTTATCCAAGGCTAACTTGTAAATTTTTTTCTGGAAAACCAGCCAATTAATAAGGGCGTCATTATAAAGAAATCTTTCCAAGTCTAAAATCAGATCTCGGCCTCAATACTTGCAATATCTTCTATTTGGTCGATAATTAACCACTCGCAAATCTATGAAATTGAAAACATTTGCTGGCGAAATTAAAACCCTACAAAACGATAGCGAAAGCGTAAATACCCCCATAAAAACAGTATGGTAAGGAATGTTTACTTTTGCCTGCAAAATTTTTTCTGTTTCAAGATAAGAAAATGCTTTGATTTCACAATTTTGGTGATTATGATGCGCGCCTCAAAAGTGAATGACTAATGTCACATCAATGGGATATAACCCAATTTGAACGTGGGAGAAATACAGACGTTGAACGCTAAACAGCAAGCAGGAAAGCCAGTAGTTCGTCTATCTGGTATTAGCAAAAGTTTCGATGGCAAGGAAATCATCGGTAATTTAAATCTGGATGTTAATCATGGTGAGTTTCTGACGATTCTAGGCCCATCTGGTTGTGGTAAGACAACGGTTTTACGCATGATCGCTGGCTTTGAAACGGCAGACAACGGTCAAATCGTATTAGATGACCAAGATGTAACACAGGTTCCTGCAGAGCAAAGGCACGTCAACACGGTATTTCAGAGTTACGCACTCTTTCCTCATATGACCGTATTCGAAAACGTTGCTTTTGGTCTTCGCATGCAGAAAACACCTGCTGCAGAGATCGAGCCTCGAGTTATGGATGCGCTGCGCATGGTTCGTCTAGAAAAGATGGCACAGCGTAAGCCACACCAACTTTCTGGTGGTCAGCAACAACGTATCGCCATTGCGCGTGCGGTTGTGAACAAGCCAAAAGTACTGCTGCTAGATGAATCTCTATCTGCACTTGATTACAAACTACGTAAGCAAATGCAAATCGAGCTTAAACAGCTTCAGCGTCAACTTGGTATTACCTTTATCTTCGTTACGCACGATCAGGAAGAAGCCCTATCGATGTCTGACCGTATTATTGTTATGCGCGACGGTGTTATCGAACAAGATGGCTCTCCACGTGAGATCTACGAAGAACCTAAGAACCTATTTGTTGCTCGCTTTATCGGTGAGATCAACGTATTCAACGCAACCATGCTAGATCGTATCGATGATAAACGTATCCGTGCAGAAATTGAAGGTGTTGAATCGGTGGTTTACTACGATCAAGAAGCACAGGCCGGTGACAAACTTCAAGTACTACTTCGCCCAGAAGACTTACGTATCGAAGAGATCAAAGAGTCTGAAGAAAAAGGCATCGTAGGTCACGTGACCGAGCGTACCTATAAAGGTATGACGCTAGATTCAGTTATTCAATTGGATTCTGGTATGCGCGTGATGGTAAGCGAATTCTTTAACGAAGATGATCCAGATGTGGACCACTCACTCGGCCAGAAAGTCGCTATCACTTGGGTTGAAAGCTGGGAGGTAGTACTAAATGATAAGCAAGAAGCTTAATCTTCAGAACGCGATCATTGCCCTAATTGTTGGTTGGTTAACACTTTTCGTGTTGGTACCAAACCTAATGATTATTGGTACAAGTTTCTTGACGCGTGATGAAGCAAACCTAATTGAATTAACGTTTACTTTCGACAACTACCTTCGCTTGCTTGACCCTCTGTACGCGAAAGTGCTAATGCACTCTTTCTACATGGCGATCATCGCGACATTGTTGTGTTTGGTTATCGGTTATCCATTTGCCTACATCGTAGCGAAAATGCCAGAGAAATGGCGTCCGTTTATGTTGTTCTTGGTTATCGTACCGTTCTGGACAAACTCTTTGATCCGTACATACGGGCTAAAGATTGTTCTTGGTACACAAGGTGTCTTAAACAAATCGCTGATGGCAATGGAAATCATCGATAAGCCGATACGCTTAATGTATACAGAAACGGCAGTGATGATCGGTCTTGTATACATCCTGCTTCCGTTCATGATTTTGCCGCTTTATTCGGCAATCGAGAAGCTAGACAACACTTACATTGAAGCGGCAAAAGATCTTGGTGCGAACAAGTTTCAAACCATTACGCGAGTGATTTTGCCTTTAACAATGCCTGGCATTATCGGCGGTTGTTTATTGGTTCTACTACCTGCTCTGGGTATGTTCTACATCTCTGACCTTCTTGGCGGCGCGAAGAACCTACTGATCGGTAACGTAATTAAGAGCCAAGTATTGAACGCTCGTGACTGGCCATTTGGTGCTGCGACCAGTATCGCCCTCACCTTCGCAATGGCTGTTATGCTTTACGCTTACTACAGAGCAGGCAAACTATTGAATAAGAAAGTGGAGCTAGACTAATGGGACGCACAGTTAGATTTAGCTTTATGGCGCTGGTATATGCATTTTTGTATTTGCCAATCATCGTCTTAATTGTTAACTCATTTAATGCCAACAAATTTGGTATGAAATGGGGTGGTTTCACCACGAAATGGTACGAAACCTTAGTAAACAACGACAGCCTAATGCAGGCTGCATGGCATTCATTGAACGTAGCGGTATTCTCTGCAACAGCGGCAACCATCATTGGTAGCTTAACGGCTGTTGCCCTATTCCGTTACTCGTTCAAAGGTAAAGGCGCGGTCAACGGCATGTTATTTGTTGTAATGATGTCACCAGATATCGTTATGGCGATTTCATTACTTGCTTTGTTCCTTGTATTAGGTGCACAGCTTGGCTTCTTTACCTTATTGATTGCTCACATCACCTTCTGTCTACCATTCGTTGTGGTAACAGTGTACAGCCGACTAAATGGCTTTGATGTGAAAATGTTGGAAGCAGCGAAAGACCTAGGCGCGAGTGAATGGGTAATCTTAAAACAGATCATTCTTCCTCTTGCAAAACCTGCGGTAGCTGCGGGCTGGTTATTGAGCTTTACCCTGTCTCTGGACGACGTAATTATTAGCTCGTTCGTAACAGGTCCAACTTACGAAATCTTGCCATTGAAGATTTACTCAATGGTTAAGGTGGGCATTTCACCAGAAGTGAACGCCCTAGCAACGGTCATGTTGATTGTTTCTTTGGTCTTGGTAGTGATTTCTCAGTTGCTAGCAAGAGAAAAAGTAAAGTAGAATCCGCATCCGTTAACATCACGAAACAGAATGGTTACATGCCATTCTGTTTTTCTATCTATCGTCCAAAATTGGACAACGTTTGGTTTGGAGCTAACGTCAATGAAAAAATGGGCTACTCTATTAGCTGGTAGTGCATGTGCGCTTTCTCTGTTCTCTGGTACAGCGGCAGCGGATGATAAAGAATTAGTATTTATGAACTGGGGTCCTTACATCAACAGTAATATCCTAGAACAATTTACTAAAGAAACTGGCATCAAAGTCATCTACTCGACTTACGAGTCGAATGAAACCTTGTATGCAAAGCTAAAAACTCATAACCAAGGTTATGATCTAGTGGTACCTTCCACTTACTTCGTAGCGAAGATGCGTGACGAAGGTATGCTACAAAAGATCGATAAGACTAAACTGAAAAATTTCGGTAACCTAGATACTAACTACCTAGACAAGCCTTACGATCCAAACAACGACTACTCTATTCCACACGTTGTTGCGATTACAGGTCTAGCGGTTAACGCTGACATGTACGATCCAAACGAGTTCCAAAGCTGGGCTGACCTATGGAAACCTGAGCTTGAAGGTCAAGTAATGCTGATGGATGACACTCGTGAAGTCTTCCATATCGCATTACGTAAATTAGGTTACTCAGGTAACTCTACGGATCCAAAACAAATCGACGAAGCGTACGCAGAGCTACAAAAGCTTATGCCAAACGTTCTAGTATTCAACTCTGATAACCCAGGCGCTCCATACATGTCTGGCGAAGTTGGCGTTGGTATGCTTTGGAATGGTAGCGCGGCAGCTGCTCAAAACGAAGGCATGAACCTAAAGCTTGTATTCCCTAAAGAGGGAGGTATCGGCTGGGTTGATAACTTTGCAATCTCTTCTGGTGCGAAGAATGTAGAAGCTGCTCACAAGATGATCGACTTCCTACTACGTCCAGAAATCGCAGAGCAAATCTCGGCTGACACGGGTTACCTGACTGCTGTTGCAGAGTCTAACGCTAAGTTTAAAGACGTTGCACCATTGTTCCCTTCTCAAGAAGATCTTGACCGTGTTGAATGGCAAGACTCTGTTGGTGACATGACAGCGAAGTACGAAGATTACTTCCTAAAGCTTAAAGCGGGCCAATAATCGCTTAATAAGCCATCTAGTAAATGAAAATAGGCAGCAATACGCTGCCTATTTTCGTAATTGACTGATATAATTACACGTTGCTAGGTTTATTTGACACAGCTTCAACATTCTCCGTCGATGAAGACATGATGTTTAACGTTCGTGCTCAAATAAACAGGATTGTGCTTATCGCAACTTGGCTCAAATCGGTATCTGTTACTAGTATTGATTTGACCTGTTGCTGAACAAAACGGAAATAAAATGAAAAGTAAATTCTACGCAAGCGCACTGTGTGCAGCGACGCTAATCGCTTCCCCTGCAATGGCTGCTGATCAAGAACTGTATTTCTACAACTGGTCGGAATACATTCCAAACGAAGTTCTTGAAGACTTTACAAAAGAAACTGGAATTAAGGTTATCTACTCTACGTACGAGTCTAACGAGAGCATGTACGCAAAGCTGAAAACTCAAGGTTCTGGTTACGACTTGGTAGTACCGTCTACCTATTTCGTATCTAAAATGCGTAAAGAAGGCATGCTGCAAAAGATCGACAAAGAGAAGCTTTCTCACTTTGCTGATCTAGACACTAACTTCCTGAACAAGCCGTTCGACCCGAACAACAACTACTCTATCCCTTACATTTGGGGTGCGACCGGTATTGGTATCAATGCTGACATGCTAGACAAGTCATCGGTTTCTAAGTGGGACGATTTCTGGGATAGCAAGTGGGAAGGTCAACTAATGCTGATGGATGATTCTCGCGAAGTATTCCATATTGCATTGACTAAGCTTGGT
This sequence comes from Vibrio sp. 10N.222.52.B12, assembly GCF_002875385.1. Lineage (NCBI taxonomy): Bacteria > Pseudomonadati > Pseudomonadota > Gammaproteobacteria > Vibrionales > Vibrionaceae > Vibrio > Vibrio sp. 10N.222.52.B12. The sequence goes on from NZ_MDAW01000129.1 coordinate 94,745, forward strand.
TACTCACCAAACACGACTAACCCAGACGAGATCAAAGCCGCTTACGAAGAACTGAAAAAGCTAATGCCAAACGTGTTGGTATTTAACTCAGACTTCCCAGCGAACCCATACTTAGCAGGTGAAGTATCACTTGGTATGCTTTGGAATGGTTCTGCTTACATGGCTCGTCAAGAAGGCGCGAACATCGACATCATCTGGCCAGAAAAAGGCACTATCTTCTGGATGGACAGCCTAGCAATTCCAGCTGGCGCGAAGAATGTTGATGCAGCTCATAAGATGATCGACTTCCTACTACGTCCTGAGAATGCTGCTAAGATTGCACTAGAGATTGGTTACCCTACTCCAGTGAAAACAGCGCATGACCTACTACCGAAAGAATTTGCTAACGATCCAAGCATCTTCCCACCACAAGAAGTGATGGACAGCGGTACATGGCAAGACGAAGTTGGTGAAGCAAGCGTGCTTTACGATGAGTACTTCCAAAAGCTAAAAGTAGACAACTAATCACTCTGTCGAAATAGTTTAGAAAAGCGGCTTAGGCCGCTTTTCTTGTATCTGAAGATCGCTATTTGTGGCTCAATCCTTACTGCTCGAATTGCAAAGCATCAGAATACAACGTTTCAAAATACAAAAAGGCATCGAATCACTCGATGCCTTTGTTAAAGAAGGTTCTGTCCGTTTAATTAAGCGCTGGCTTCGTTTTCCAGAGCAAGAATTTCGTCAACCAATTTTGGCACTTCAATACTTGCTTTGCCGTAACGCTTCTCTTCAAACTCACTCTCGACAGCACTTGGCTCCAAGTTAATTTCAATCGTATGTGCACCATGCATCTTCGCATCATGTACAAAGCCTGCAGCTGGATATACCACGCCAGAAGTACCAATAGAAACAAACAAGTCTGCTTCTTCCAAAGCCGCATAGATCTCACCCATGCGTAGTGGCATTTCACCAAACCAAACAATGTGAGGGCGCATTTGCGCTGGGATCTGGCAACAATGGCACAATTCACCGGTTTCAATGTCTTCTGAATGTTCGATGACTTGGTTGGATTCACTGCAACGTGCTTTAAGCAATTCACCGTGCATGTGAATGATATTGGCGCTACCGCCTCTCTCGTGCAGATTATCAATGTTCTGAGTGATGATAGTCACTTTGCCTTCCAACTGCTCTTCTAGGCGTCCTAGTGCGATATGAGCCGCATTCGGCTTGATATCTTCGCCTTGAAGCTTTGAACGACGTTGGTTGTAAAAGCTTTGAACAAGATCCGGATCGCGGTCGAAACCTTCTGGCGTTGCCACGTCTTCTATTCGGTGATTCTCCCAAAGACCATCTTGAGCTCGAAATGTTTGAATACCAGACTCAGCCGAGATGCCAGCGCCAGTAAGTACGACAATATTTCTGTATGGGAAATTCATAACCTATCCTTGTTGCTCTTTTTATTAAGCTTAACACCGATACAAAAACAACAATAGCAATAAGGATTAGACCATGGTCGTAAGCCTGCTGATTTGCCTCTAATTTCTGCTTAAAAACTGGTGACATTAAGAAGATTTTCTACAATAAAAAAGCCTCGCGTTTGCGCTGTCTCTTATACACAAATC
>NZ_MDAW01000130.1:0-28570 GCF_002875385.1 Vibrio sp. 10N.222.52.B12
GCGGACCATACATTTTTTATTATCGAAAATTGACTGAGAACTGATCACACCTATTGTCTAAAATTTAATCTATAGGATTTTAATGCCTTAGCAAACTCAGGGTCTTAGAACCCTTGTTGTAGCTGCATAAAGGCTGTACAATTCGCGCCCTTATTCTTGTTTCAGTCATTGAGAGGCAACATGACCACTGAAAAAATCAATCTACTCGACTTTGATCGCAAAGGCATGCGTCAATTTTTCGCGGAAGAGCTAGGCGAAAAAGCGTTCCGTGCGGATCAGGTTATGAAGTGGATCTACCATTTCGGTGTTGATGACTTCGATAACATGACGAACATCAACAAGAAGCTACGTGAAAAACTGCAACACAAGTGCGAAATCAAAGCACCAACGGTAGCAGAAGCTCAGCACTCTTCAGACGGCACAATCAAGTGGGCGATGAAGGTGGGTGATCAGGACGTAGAAACGGTTTATATCCCAGAAGAAGATCGTGCGACATTATGTGTATCGTCTCAGGTAGGTTGTGCGCTGGAATGTAAGTTCTGTTCAACTGCTCAACAGGGGTTCAACCGTAACCTAAAAGTTTCTGAAATCATTGGTCAGGTATGGCGTGCTGCGCGCGAAGTTGGTTTGCAAAAAGAAACCGGTCGTCGCCCAATCACTAACGTGGTAATGATGGGCATGGGTGAGCCTCTTCTAAACATGAAGAACCTTATCCCTGCGCTTGAAATCATGCTTGATGATCTTGGCTTTGGCTTGTCTAAACGTCGTGTCACCGTATCTACTTCTGGTGTGGTTTCTGGTCTTGATCAGATGACGGGTAAAATTGACGTCGCATTGGCGATCTCTCTACACGCGCCAAATGATGAACTGCGTAGCCAAATTATGCCGATCAACGACCGTTGGGACATTCAAGATTTCCTTGCATCCGTTCGTCGTTACATCGCTTCATCGAATGCTAATCGCGGAAAAGTAACCGTTGAGTACGTACTACTTGATCATGTGAATGATGATATGGACCACGCTCGTGAACTTGCGGAACTCATGAAAGATACGCCATGTAAGATCAACCTGATTCCGTTTAACCCGTATCCAGGTTCTCCTTACAAAAAACCAAGTAACTCACGCATCGACCGTTTCCAGAAAACATTGATGCAATACGAACACACGGTAACGGTTCGTAAAACGCGTGGTGATGATATCGATGCCGCATGCGGGCAGTTAGTTGGTGATGTTATTGACCGCACCAAACGTACAGCATCTCTAAAAGCTGCGCGTGGTGCAGAAACCATCGACGTAAAAGCAGTATAAGTTGTAACAAATTCTTGAATAGCCAGAGCCTTATGCTCTGGCTATTTTGTTTGTAATATCTACACTGTATCCTTATAGACACAGCGTTGTGAGTAGAAATATTACTTAGCTGTGTCAATTTTTGGACAAAAGCTTGAGCTATCTGTTAATTTGAGAGCAAAGAGTTTTTGTCTTCCTTATACATTCGCTTATCATGGTGAGCGAAATATAACAAAGACACCGACTATTCTCAGTATTCTCTCAATTACGTTTGCTGATTCATTGCAAGCGAGCATTCATACTCCGAACACTGAGAATTTCTAAAAGATTATTTTGGTTAACGCGTTTAGGCTAGCTATCTTTAAGTGAGGCTTAAGAACAAAAACGAAAATAAATAACTGTGTTAGCCACCAAACAGATTAAATACCGCCATTATGACAGAACACGAAAACACCAATGAAGTCCCGCTTTCTATGGAAGCTGGCACGTTACTAAAAAACAAACGCGAATCTCTAGGGATGACTCAGAAGCATGTTGCTGATCGCCTAAGACTTCGCGTTTCTGTTATTGAAGATATTGAAAGTAATCGATTTGAAGCACAGCAAGTTACTACGTTTACTCGTGGTTACTTACGTTCTTATGCAAAGCTTGTTGGGCTTGATGAAAAGATTGTTTTGGCAGCTTTAGAGCAAACTTCTGAAGTTCACGTTAAGCCACAAGAAACAGAGATGCAAAGTTTCTCTCGTAAAACCAAACACGAGAAACACAATAGCCGAATTATGCTGCTCACATGGGCGATTGCGATTGTGATTACTGGTATCTCTGGCGCTTGGTGGTGGCAGAACCAGCAAGAAAACAGCCTTGCTCAAGTTGTGACAGAATCAAGTTCAGAAACGGAACAAACAGCGGACGATGCTGATATCGATCTAATGAGTGCCGATGAACTTATCGCAAGCACGCCTGCGGAAGTTGCGCCAGTGGTAGAAGTTGCTGAAGCCGTTTCATCTGCTGACGAGACGGTAAGTAAAGCAGAAAGCGCGGTAGCAGCAACTGAAGAAACGGTGACAGAAGCTGTGGCAGAAGAGCCTGTTGCGGTCATCGAAGATGCTCAAGCAACTCAAGAACCAATGACGCCTGTTGTGCCAGAGGGCATGACGTTATTAACCATGAAGTTTAAAGCAGACTGCTGGATTCAGGTTAAGGACTCGAATGGCAAAACGCTAGTAAGCGGGACCCGTAAACCGGGTCAAGACGTAGAACTTGCCGGAAAAGCACCTTTTAAAGTGATATTAGGCGCACCAGAAGGCGTAACCATGACATTTGCAAGTGAACCTGTCGATCTTTCTGGGTATACTTCAGGCAAAGTCGCTAGATTCACTTTACCGTTATAAATATTATGCAACACGAATCTCCAATTATTCGTCGTAAATCGACGCGTATTTATGTGGGTGATGTGCCAATTGGTGATGGTGCACCGATTGCTGTACAGTCAATGACAAACACTCGCACGACTGATGTGGAAGCTACAGTCGCACAAATCCGAGCATTAGAAAAAGTGGGTGCAGACATTGTACGTGTTTCTGTTCCTACTATGGATGCAGCGGAAGCTTTTAAGCTCATCAAACAGCAAGTGTCTGTGCCGTTAGTTGCGGACATTCACTTTGACTACCGTATCGCCCTGAAAGTGGCAGAGTACGGTGTTGATTGTTTGCGTATCAACCCAGGTAACATCGGAAACGAAGAGCGTATTCGCTCTGTTGTTGATTGTGCCCGTGACAAAAACATCCCTATCCGTATTGGTGTAAACGGTGGTTCTTTGGAAAAAGATCTGCAGATGAAATACGGTGAGCCAACGCCAGAGGCATTGGTAGAGTCGGCGATGCGTCACGTGGATCATCTAGACCGTCTTAACTTTGACCAGTTCAAAGTCAGTGTGAAAGCGTCAGATGTGTTCCTAGCGGTGGATTCATACCGTCTATTGGCAAAACAGATTGACCAGCCACTACACCTAGGTATCACCGAAGCCGGTGGTGCAAGAGCTGGTGCTGTTAAGTCATCGGTTGGTCTTGGTATGCTTTTGGCTGAAGGCATCGGTGATACGTTACGTATCTCATTGGCGGCAGATCCAGTAGAAGAGATCAAAGTTGGCTTTGATATTCTTAAGTCTCTGCGTATTCGTTCACGTGGCATCAACTTTATTGCTTGTCCAAGCTGTTCACGTCAGGAGTTCGACGTGATTAACACAGTTAACGCATTGGAAGAGCGTCTAGAAGACATCATCACACCTATGGATGTGTCTATCATCGGCTGTGTCGTAAACGGCCCTGGTGAAGCTGAGGTTTCACACCTAGGTCTAGCAGGTAGCAATAAGAAGAGCGCATTCTACGAAGACGGCAAACGTCAGAAAGAGCGTTTCGACAACGATGACCTAGTGAACCAGCTAGAAGCGAAAATCCGTGCGAAAGCGTCTGTATTAGACCAAGCTAACCGCATCGATATCAAACAAGAAGATTAATCTCATAGCTTGAGCACGCTAAGTGTGCTCGGGTTACTAAGCGACGGTAATAATTGTGGCAAAGAAAATCCAAGCAATCCGAGGCATGAACGACTGCCTTCCAACTCAGTCTCCGCTGTGGCAGAAACTTGAAAACGCAGTAAAAAGTACTGTAAGCGCATACGGCTACAACGAAGTGCGCATGCCAATCGTTGAAGAAACAAACCTATTCAGCCGCGCGGTTGGTGAAGAGACAGACGTTGTTTCAAAAGAAATGTACACCTTTGATGATCGTAACGGAGACAGCCTAACACTTCGCCCTGAAGGTACAGCGGGCTGTGTACGTGCATGTATTCAAAATAGCCTGATCAACCGTGACGAACAACGTCTATGGTACATGGGGCCAATGTTCCGCCATGAGCGCCCGCAGAAAGGTCGTTACCGTCAATTCCACCAGTGTGGTGTTGAGGTGTTCGGCCTAAATGGTCCAGATGTTGATGCTGAGCTTATCATGATGACAGCACGTCTATGGCGTGAACTGGGTATCCATGAACATGTTCGTCTTGAGCTTAACTCTATCGGTTCTCAAGAAGATCGCGCAGATTACCGCACGGCACTGGTTGCGTTCCTTGAGCAACATATCGATGTGCTAGACGAAGATTGTAAGCGTCGTATGCACACGAACCCACTGCGAGTTCTGGATACGAAGAACCCTGACGTTCAGGCTATTTTAGGCGATGCACCTCGTCTTTCTGAGTACTTAGGTGAAGAATCTAAAGCACACTTCGCAGGTCTATGTGAACTTTTAGACGCTGCAGGTATCGAATACACAGTTAACGAGCGTCTAGTTCGTGGTCTGGATTACTACAATCGTACGGTGTTTGAGTGGATCACTGAGAGCTTAGGTGCTCAAGGCACTGTATGTGGCGGTGGTCGTTACGATGGCCTTGTAGAACAATTAGGTGGCAGTGCAACACCAGCAGTTGGTTTTGCAATGGGTCTAGAGCGTCTTGTTTTGATGCTAGAAACACTAGAGCTAACAGATGTTCGTCGAAGTGTTGATGTTTACGTAGTGACAGCTGGCGAAGGCACAATGATGGTAGGCATGAAGCTAGCAGAACAGCTTCGTGAAGCTGTTCCTGGTGTTCGTGTGATGAATCACTTCGGTGGTGGTAACTTCAAGAAACAGTTTAAACGCGCAGACAAAGTCGGTGCTGTTGTAGCATTAGTGCTGGGCGAAAACGAAGTTGCGGATAATACCGTAGTACTAAAAGATTTGGTTGGTGGTGAGCAAGAGACTTACAATCAAGCAGAAGTTGCTGAGAAGATCGCAGCACTTATCTAAGTCTTTTAATAAGCTAAAGATTATATCCTAATTTGTAATAACGAGGCTCCCAAGATAGGAGCCTTTCGACGAATAGGAGCAATGGTAGCCCTTGCTGCCATTTACATGTTTTAAGAGGACAGGAAGTGGAACTTTACGATACTGAAGAACAACAAGTTGAAGCCATTAAAGACTGGTGGAAGGAAAACGGCAAAGCCGTCATCATCGGTGCGGTTGTTGGTTTAGGTGGTCTATTTGGCTGGCGTTACTATCAGGATTCTGTCGTTCAGGCGAGTGAAGCAGCTTCTCAAAGCTACACAACAGCGATGAATGCTTTGCAAACGAAAGGCGCAGATGCTCAAACAGATATTCAAGCGTTCATTGATTCAAACAAAGTGAAAGAGTACTCAGTACTTGCTGCACTTCAATTAGCAAAAGTTCAGGTTGATGCAAAAGATCTTGCCGCTGCGCTTGAGCAATTGAAATGGGCTCAAAGCAACACGAAAGATGCCGCGCTAACTCCACTTATCAGCTACCGTATTGCGCGCATTGAAGCGGAAATGGGCAACTTTGACGCAGCAAATGCTGAGCTAAGCAAAGTAACAGATGCAGCATGGACGGGTCGTATTGCAGAACTTCGTGGTGATATCGCACTTCGTCAAGGTGACAAAGAAGCGGCATACGCAGCTTACACGGAAGCTCAGCAAGCAGCAGATGCTAGCCCGACGCTACAAATGAAATTGGACGATCTGGCGAAATAAGGACCGCATTGGATGAAAAGAGTCTTTAAGAAAGCCTTGTTAGGGGCATTAACAGTGGGAATTCTTGCCGGTTGTGCTAGCGAGGAAGACACCATTGTTATGGCTCCACTGCCTCAGGTAGATAGCCAGTTCACACCAAGCAGTGAATGGAGTACATCAATTGGAGATGGCGTAGGTCATTACTTCTCTAAGCTGTCTCCTGTCATGGCCAATGACACTCTGTTTGTTGCTAGTCGTGATGGTTTAGTTAAAGCATTGGACCCAGAAAACGGCAAGCAGAAGTGGCAAGTAAATCTAGAAGAAGATGTGATTGCTCGTCTTTCTGGCGGTATTACAGCGGCTTACGAAAATCTTTATATTGGTTCTGAAAACGGTGAAGTGATCGCGCTTGACCAAGACACTGGTGACGTGATTTGGCGTATTGAAGTTGGCGGTGAAGTATTGGCGAAGCCAATCGCAGACTCAGGTTTGATCATCGTTAATACTAGCCGTGGCACTCTCATTGCGCTTGACGAAAGCACTGGTGAGCAACGTTGGGCACTGAGCACTGAAGTTCCAAACCTAACCTTGCGTGGCGATAGCACACCAACTGCAATCGGTGGTGGTGTATTCTGGGGTACTGCGAATGGACGTCTTGCGGCGGCAATCGTTGAACGCGGTCAGTTGATTTGGCAACAGCCAGTTGGAACACCAAAAGGCGCAACTGAGATTGATCGTCTGGTTGACGTAGATTCTTCTCCTATCGTTCTTGGCGGTACTCTTTTCACTGTTGGTTACAACGGTCAGTTGATTGCTATCGACTTGCGCAGCGCAAACCCAATTTGGAAACGTAACTACTCATCAGCCACAGATATTGCGACAGATGGTAGTCGTATCTTTGTGATTACAGAGAAAGATCATGTGGTCGCTGTTGATGCACGTAGTGGTACTGAGCTTTGGGAAAACAGCAAGCTTGAGTACCGTCAGCTAACAGCTCCTGTCCTTGTTGATAACTATCTTGTTGTTGGTGATACATTGGGTTACTTGCACTGGATGGATCGTTCAACGGGTGAGTTCGTCGCACAACAGTTTGTCGATGACAGCGGCTTCGCTGTAGGGCCAACCTTGTTGTCAGATGGTTACGTGATTACCACTCGCAATGGCGATGTAAAGAAACTAACCATTAACGAATAATATCGTGATATAATTCACATTCGGCTCCTGGCTGGTAACAGTTAGGGGCCGTTTTGTTGTTTGAAATTATTATTTATTAACAGTTATTCCTGACGTGGTTATAGGTAAAAAGCTGGTTTGATTTGGCATTAGGCAAGTCGTTACCTATAACTACAGAAGAAAGATTATTGTAGAGGTTGTTATGGTACCTGTTGTTGCTCTTGTGGGGCGTCCAAACGTAGGTAAATCTACGCTATTTAACCGATTGACTCGTACTCGTGATGCGTTGGTTGCGGACTTCCCTGGCCTAACGCGTGACCGTAAATATGGCCAAGCTCGCCTTGGTGAGGAACACGAATTCATCGTTATTGATACCGGTGGTATTGATGGTACGGAAGAAGGTGTAGAAACAAAGATGGCAGAACAATCGTTAGCGGCTATTGATGAAGCTGACGTAGTGCTGTTCCTTGTTGACGGTCGTGCTGGACTAACGCCATCGGATGAAGCGATTGCTGCGCATCTGCGTAAAATCGAAAAGCCAGCGATGTTGGTAGTAAACAAAATCGATGGTATTGATGCTGACGCCGCATGTGCCGATTTCTGGCAGCTTGGTGTTGACGATATGTACCAAATCGCTGCGGCACACGGTCGTGGTGTAACGGCATTGCTAGAGCGTGCATTAGCGCCATTTTTCGATGATCTACTGGCAAGTGAATCTGAAGAAGGTGAGATTGAAGATCTGACTGAATTCGAAGATGAAGAGTTAGCGATCGAAGATTACACCGAAGAAGACGCAGAAGCTGAGTTCAAACGTTTGCAAGACCAGCCAATCAAACTGGCAATTATTGGTCGTCCAAACGTAGGTAAATCAACGCTGACTAACCGTATTCTTGGTGAAGAACGTGTAGTGGTATATGACATGCCAGGAACCACTCGTGACTCTATCTACATTCCAATGGAACGTGATGGTCGTGAGTATGTGCTGATCGATACTGCGGGCGTACGTCGTCGTGGTCGTATCAACGAAACAGTAGAAAAATTCTCTGTTGTTAAAACGCTGAAAGCCGTAGAAGATGCAAACGTGGTTCTATTGGTTATCGACGCGCGTGAAAACATTTCTGACCAAGATCTTAGCCTACTTGGCTTCGCACTGAATGCTGGTCGTTCAATCGTACTAGCGGTAAACAAGTGGGACGGTCTGGATAACGATGTAAAAGAGAATGTGAAGAAAGAACTCGATCGCCGTTTAGGCTTCGTTGATTTTGCACGTATTCACTTTATCTCTGCATTGCACGGTACTGGCGTTGGTCACTTGTTCGAGTCGATTCAAGAAGCTTACAAGTCGGCAACGACACGTGTAGGTACATCTGTTCTTACTCGTATCATGAAGATGGCAACAGACGATCACCAACCGCCTATGGTTCGTGGCCGTCGTATTAAGCTTAAATACGCACACGCGGGTGGTTACAACCCACCAATCGTGGTTGTTCACGGTAACATGGTTCGCGATCTACCTGATTCGTACAAACGTTACTTGATGAACTACTTCCGTAAGTCTCTGGAAATCATGGGTACACCAATCCGTATTAACTTCCAGAACAGCGATAACCCGTACGAAAACCGTGGTGGCAAGCTGACTCTTTCTCAAGAGCGTAAGCGCAAACGTATGATGTCTGCAGTGAAGAACCGCAACAAGTAATCGCCTAAGATTTTATGAATACCCAAGTTTCGACTTGGGTATTTTTTTATTCGAAGCTTTCATAAGAAGTAATCAGCACATGACAATCACAGCAACCAAGACGCGTTTCTGTCACCAAACTTGGCAGTTAGAGGCGCACGTACAATTTGTTCAATCTACATCAGAAGCTACCCATGTTGTTACTGATGTCACGCCTTTTCATCCAGTCAGCCATATTTGGCCAGATCATCCAGCGGATAAAGGCACACTAACTATAAAAGGAATGAAGTTTGAAGTGGTTGACTGCCAAGTTGGTGCTGTAGAACTAGCAAGCGGCGAGTTATATATTGGCCAAGCTATTCCGGTAAAACGTGATACGGAAGGGTGGGCGTTTGTTGTAGTGCATGTCTTGCCATTCACCGATACGTTTGATGCTGGTGATATTGCGTTGCTGGAAGTAGACAAAGAATACCAACTGTCTCTAAGTCGCGGTCATAGCGCAGGACACATCGCATATCTTGCGCTCAATAAGGTGCTGGCGCAGAACTATTGGCGTAAAGATGCTGACCGTAAAGACCCGCATGGTAACTACGATTTCAATAGCTATGCGCAAGAAACCAGTTTTGTCACCCAAGACAAATGTCTGGATACGTATCGTTTAGGCAAAACACTCCGCAAAAGGGGTTTAAACAGTGCAGATATGCTGTCTGACCTGAAAAGTATCGAACAACAGGTGAATGTTCTGTTGGGGGATTGGTTAAAAAGAGACGCTGCGATCACTGTCGATTGCCATGGGGAACACCTCACGGACTCACGTTATTGGCAATGTGATTTAGGCGAAGGAGAAATCGCTGTCATCCCTTGTGGGGGAACGCATGCGAGTCATTTGAGTGACTTTGGTTCTATCCTAGTCACGCTAGTGGAAATAGACTCACAAACTATCGAAATGCACACCGATGTAATACGCTAAATTTGGATTCTGATCTTTTTATTAAATCCTGTTGTCGTGGTTTTTGGTTTGAAAGTGTAGTTTTTAGTTCTGAATAAAATTGAGATGCAGAATATGTAACTTATGCTTTCGGTATGTGGTTATATAAATATTCTTTTAAGGGGTGATCGCTGATCAAAGGGGAAATATCCGAAGATCAGTATGTGATCTTTTATAGTGTCGCGTGCGTATAATGTGAGTTAGCTACCTGTGTAATATTAATAGATTTATTATATTCCTAGCTAACAAACATAATAACAATGTGAATACGCAGTACGATGGATAAAGATAGACTGTTAGATGCTCACCGAGCAGTCAATCGTCTTTTAGGTAAGCTTGCTCTTGGGATGAGTCGCGATAAACTTAATCATGAAGTGATTGAGTTAAGTGAACATTTGTTCGGAAAGAGGCAAGCTTCAATATTACGATTACAGCCAGATACAAACACACTTCATTTAGAATTTGCCCCGCATTTGCCTGATTTTTATAACCAAGCGATTGAAGGCGTTCCTATTGGAGCTGATATTGGTTCTTGTGGGGCTGCCGCATTTTTAAAGCAAACCGTTGTAGTGAGTGATATTGATCATCATGTTAACTGGGCGGCTTTTCTTAAACTTACTCAGCAGGCTCAACTCCGGGCTTGTTGGTCTGTCCCTATTATTGCTTCCGATGGTCATGTGCTTGGTACATTCGCGGTCTACAGTACTGAGCCGTCAACACCGCACCCTTATGAAATTGAAGTACTAGAAATGCTTGCGGCTTTGTATGCGATTGCATTGGAGAAGTTTCGCCTGGAAGAGCAGCTCCACTTTCATGCAAGTCGAGATTCATTAACTCACTGCTTCAATCGTCGAGCTTTGTTGGCCGAGGTTGACCACAAAGTGAATGGTGAATGTGGGCGGAATGCCGTTGTCGGTTGCTTTTTTGTCGATATCGATGAATTTAAGTACATCAACGATCGTTTTGGTCATGAAGCGGGTGACCAAGTGCTTATTTTAGTGGCTGAGCATTTAAAGCAGGTCTTTCGTTCATGTTCAGTGATAGGGAGATATGGAGGGGATGAGTTTGTTGGCTTTAGCTGCTTTGCTGATGATCGCGCTTATCAAGAGTTTGGTATCCGTTTAGAAGCGGAGCTCAACCAAATCTGTCATTTAGAAGAATATTCAGTTAGGGCAAGTATTGGTTGGCTTGTAGTTTAGCGAGTGAACGTGCAGTGTTAGAGCAGCTTATCCAACAAGCTGATGTGGCAATGTATCAAAACAAGCGTGCCAAACGAGCGTGATTAAGATCAAAGCACAAGATTGCCTTATGATTAAACTGTGAGTCAGTAAATAGAAGTTTTTAGGGGTAACCATGCAACCGAATATTTGCCCAACATGCGATATTGAGCTGGAGTGGACAGGTCAATACCACTGTAATCAATGTGAGTCGGATTATAAGAAAGTGGGATTTTGTCCAGATTGCGACGCTGAACTAGAAAAGCTACAAGCTTGTGGTGCGGCGAACTATTTTTGCAACAGTTGTAATGAACTCAAATCGAAATCACGTGTTCGATTTGAGTTTCAGAAAGTCAGTTAATTAACGGTTGAGCGAAGCTCACCATCAGATAAGCGGGTGACCAATACGTCGCCCGTTTTTACATCTTTCGCTTGAGTAACAACCTGACCTTGCTCAGTTTGAGTGATCGAGTAGCCACGTTTTAGCGTTGCCAGTGGGCTTACCGTATCTAGCTTCTCAGCCGCGATTGCCAGTTGATGGCGCATGGTCAGTAACTTACGGTCCATCGCATCCAGCAATTTTTGCTCAACTCGATCAAGCTTCGACTTCTGCTCAGCCAAGCGCTTTACTGGTGAGTTCAGTTGTAGGCGATGATGCTTACGCTCAACAGCTTGTTGGCGTGTAGTAATGAATCGTTGCATCGCGCGTTGTAGGCGCATCTCCAACTCATCAAGTTGTTGCGTCTGGCGTTGCAATTGATAGCTTGGGTGTTGGCGCTCTAAACGGTGTATAAGTTGAGCTGATTGCTGTTTTTGCTGCGCTAGGTAGTAACGCATTGCACTGGCTAGCTTATGTTGACGAGTCACCAAAGCTTGATCTTTGTGGCTGTTATCGCGGCTTACCAATTCAGCCGCCGCTGATGGAGTCGGCGCTCGCATGTCCGCTACAAAGTCGGCAATAGTTACGTCAACCTCATGACCAACTGCACTGATGATCGGAATTTGGCTTGCAGCAATCGTGCGAGCAAGAATTTCGTTGTTAAAGCACCAAAGGTCTTCTAACGAGCCGCCACCACGACCAACAATCAATACATCACATTCATCACGACTGTTTGCACGACCGATCGCTTGCGCAATTTGAATGGCCGCTTCTTCACCTTGCACCATGGTCGGGTAAACCACCACGGGTAGGGAAGGATCACGGCGTTTCAATACGTCTAAGATGTCGTACAGCGCTGCACCGGTTTTTGAGGTGATCACACCAACGCGTTTTGGGTGCTCAGGTAAAGGCTGCTTATTGGTTTGAGCAAACAAACCTTCTGCTGCCAATTTCATCTTAAGTGCTTCGAACTCTTGTTGCAGACGACCATCACCTTCAGGTTGCATGCTTTCAATGATCAATTGATAGTCACCACGAGGCTCATACAGAGACAGACGTGCTTTAACTAATACTTGATTGCCGTTAGCAGGTTTGAAAGTGACGCGACGATTGTTACCACGGAACATGGCACATTTAACTTGAGCGCGAGAATCTTTAAGAGTGAGATACCAGTGACCAGAGACAGGAGCTGAGAAGTTGGATATCTCTCCGACAAGCCAGACGATCCCCATTTCGTTTTCAAGTAACAGGCGGACTTCCGCATTGAGTCGAGAAACAGTGAAGATGTTTTGATTGGTCTGGGAGAGCACAGCTAATTCCGTAGACGTGAGTATGGAAATTAGCGGCAATATAATACATATCAAGGGGGTAATTGCAAGAAAAAAATTAAAAAATTTGTGGTCAAGCGATTGCGTTAACCGTATAATCCCTCCGCAATATCTAATCCAAATGTAGCCAACAACCTAAAACTGGTTACCCTCATTATGCGAAACGATGAGATTGGATTGTTCTTTCTACTCCTCTAATTGTGAGATATTGCAAATGCTAAGAATTGCCAAAGAAGCGCTGACATTCGATGACGTACTACTCGTGCCAGCTCACTCCACTGTTCTCCCAAACACAGCTGATCTTCGCACTCAGCTGACTAAGAACATCACCCTAAACATCCCAATGATTTCAGCGTCTATGGACACTGTTACTGAAGCTCGTCTAGCTATCGCGCTAGCGCAAGAGGGTGGCATTGGCTTTATCCACAAAAACATGTCTATTGAGCAGCAAGCTGCTGAAGTTCGTAAAGTTAAGAAGTTTGAAGCTGGTGTTGTTTCTGATCCCGTAACTGTTAGCCCTGAAGCGACTATCGCTGACGTGGTTGCACTGACTGAAAAACACGGCTTCGCTGGTTTCCCTGTAATCACAGAGAACAACGAGCTTGTAGGCATTATCACTGGTCGTGATGTGCGCTTTGTTACTGACCTTTCTAAGAAAGTGTCTTCAGTAATGACAGCAAAAGAAAACCTTGCAGCAGTAAAAGAAGGTGCAACACGTGAAGAAGTGCAAGAGAAGATGCACGAAGCACGCGTTGAGAAAGTATTGGTTGTGAACGATGAGTTCCAACTAACCGGTATGATCACTGCGAAAGACTTCCATAAAGCAGAACGTAAACCAAACGCATGTAAAGATGAGCGCGGTCGTCTACGTGTTGGCGCAGCCGTTGGTGCTGGCGCTGGTAACGAAGAGCGTGTTGCTGCTCTAGTTGAAGCGGGCGTTGACGTTCTACTTATCGACTCTTCACACGGTCACTCTGAAGGTGTATTAAACCGCATCCGTGAAACTCGCGCTGCTTACCCAGATCTAGACATCATCGGCGGTAACGTTGCGACAGGTGCTGGTGCTAAAGCACTTATCGAAGCGGGCGTTAGCGCAGTTAAAGTTGGTATCGGCCCTGGTTCAATCTGTACAACTCGTATCGTAACGGGTGTTGGTGTTCCTCAAGTAACAGCAATCGCAGACGCGGCAGAAGTGGCGAATTCATTCGGCATTCCAGTTATCGCTGACGGCGGTATCCGTTTCTCTGGTGACATCTGTAAAGCAATCGTGGCTGGCGCATCTTGTGTGATGGTTGGTTCAATGTTCGCAGGCACAGAAGAAGCCCCTGGTGAAGTGATTCTTTACAACGGTCGTTCTTACAAGTCTTACCGTGGCATGGGTTCTCTTGGTGCAATGTCTCAAGGTTCATCTGACCGTTACTTCCAGTCTGACAATGCAGCAGACAAGCTAGTACCAGAAGGTATCGAAGGTCGTATCGCATACAAAGGTCGTCTAAAAGAAATCGTACACCAACAAATGGGTGGTCTACGTTCAAGCATGGGTCTTACTGGCTCTGCAACGATTGAAGATATGCGTACTAAAGCTGAATTTGTTCGTATCTCAGGTGCGGGCATGGCTGAATCACACGTACACGACGTTCAAATCACTAAGGAAGCACCAAACTACCGTCGCGGTTAATTTTTACTGCTGTAAAAATAAAACCTATACACTCGACGTAAACGTTTGCTTTTTTCCTTGAAGCATTAATAAGAGGCGAGTACACTCGCCTCCGTTTTAATAACCTAGCTTATAAGACTGCTCAAAATGACTAAAAATATTCATGACCAACGTATTCTGATCTTGGACTTCGGTTCTCAGTACACTCAGCTAGTAGCGCGCCGTGTACGTGAAATCGGTGTTTACTGCGAACTGTGGAGCTGGGACGTTGAAGAAGCGGATATTCGTGAATTCAATCCAGACGGTATCATCCTATCTGGTGGTCCAGAAAGCGTAACGGAAGATAACTCTCCACGCGCTCCTCAATACGTATTTGACTCTGGTGTGCCAGTACTAGGTGTATGTTACGGCATGCAAACTATGGCTGAGCAGCTAGGTGGTAAAGTAGCGGGTTCTACAGAACGTGAATTCGGCTATGCACAAGTTAAAGTTTCTGGTGAATCTGCACTATTTAAAGATCTTGAGCTAACTCAAGATGTGTGGATGAGCCACGGTGACAAAGTAGTAGAAATTCCTGCTGACTTCGTGAAAGTCGGTGAGACAGATACATGTCCGTACGCTGCGATGGCGAACGAAGAGAAGAAATACTACGGCGTTCAGTTCCACCCAGAAGTAACGCACACGAAAGGCGGCCTACAAATGCTAGAGAACTTCGTTCTTGGCGTATGTGGCTGTGAGCGTCTATGGACTTCTGAATCTATCATCGAAGACGCGGTTGCTCGTATTAAAGAGCAAGTAGGTGACGACGAAGTTATCCTAGGTCTATCTGGTGGCGTGGACTCATCGGTAGTAGCGATGCTAGTTCACCGTGCAATCGGCGACAAGCTAACGTGTGTATTTGTAGATAACGGTTTGCTTCGTCTAAACGAAGGTCAACAAGTTATGGATATGTTTGGCGACAAGTTCGGCCTGAACATCATCAAAGTTGACGCAGAAGAGCGTTTCCTAAATGCATTAGAAGGCAAAGCGGATCCTGAAGAGAAGCGTAAGACAATCGGTCACGTATTCGTAGACGTATTCGATGAAGAGTCTAAGAAGCTGAAAAACGCGAAATGGCTAGCTCAAGGTACGATTTACCCTGACGTTATCGAATCTGCTGCATCTAAGACTGGTAAAGCGCACGTGATCAAATCACACCACAATGTGGGTGGTCTTCCAGATGACATGGAAATGGGTCTTGTTGAGCCACTTCGTGAACTGTTCAAAGATGAAGTTCGTAAGATCGGCCTAGAGCTTGGTCTTCCATACAACATGCTTTACCGCCACCCATTCCCAGGTCCCGGTCTAGGTGTTCGTGTTCTTGGTGAAATCAAGAAAGAGTACTGTGACTTGCTACGTCGTGCAGACGCTATCTTCATTGAAGAGTTACACGCTGCGGACCTATACAACAAAGTATCTCAAGCGTTCACGGTATTCCTACCAGTTCGTTCTGTAGGTGTAATGGGCGACGGTCGTAAGTACGATTGGGTTGTCTCTCTACGTGCGGTAGAAACTATCGACTTTATGACGGCGCATTGGGCACACCTACCATACGACTTCCTAGGTAAGGTTTCTAACCGTATCATCAACGAAGTTGAAGGTATTTCTCGCGTGGTTTACGACATCTCTGGTAAGCCACCAGCGACAATCGAATGGGAATAATATTCCCTTCATATTTGAAGTAGCAACGTTGTTGACTTCTCCATTTCACCCTAATCACATAGTAAACCTATGCTCATAGGGCTGAAATGGCTTGTCGCCTAGTTGCAACTCCAACTATTTTGGGAATTAGCTTTCGTATTTGACGTAAAGATTAAAATAGTAAAGCCAGCCTTCGGGCTGGTTTTTTTATGCCTGAAAAGTGTGAACGCAGGTCTCAACTTTTTTATTAGAAAATATATACATGCGAGATTGTTGAATGTATATTCATTTTTAGTGTTTAAATATTAAAGTTGGTATTGCTATGGAACAGGCAGAAGTTACCTCCCTCATCCCCATCATTATTACGTTAGTCCTCGCGCTAACTACAAGAAACGTTGTTGTCGGTCTTTTTGCCGGCGTTGTTAGCGGTGTGGCTATGTTAGAAGGCACATTCGTCGATAAAGGTCCGCTCGATTCGTTTAGCGCACTGATGAAAAGTTACCTGTTGCCGCAACTGACTGACAGTTACAATGCGGGCGTCATTTTGCTCTTAGTCTTTATTGGTGGCTTTGTGGCCTTGATGGAAAAATCTGGCGGTGGCGTGGCGTTCGCTAAAAAGGTCACTCAGTGGGTTGCAAGTAAATGCCAAGCGCAGCTTTCTGCTTGGTTTGGCGGCGTTGTTATTTTCTTTTCAGACCTTGGTACACCGTTAATTGTTGGCCCTGTCTTTCGTCCTCTTTTTGATAAGCTGAAAGTCTCTCGCCAGAAACTTGCGTTTATTATTGATTCCACGTCATCCCCCGTGGCTATCCTGATCCCTTTCATCGGTTGGGGCGTTTACATCATGAGCCTGATTCAAAAAGAGTTTGCTGCACTGGATGTGGGTATCAGTGATTGGGATGCCTTTATTGGCGCGATTCCTTACCAGTTTTATGCCTTTTTAGCGATCGCGATTGTGCCGATTGTCTCTTTCTTCAAACTGGATTTTGGACCAATGGCGAAAGCGGAACAACTTGCGGAGCAGGGTTCTGATTTTGGAAAAGTGCAAGATTCATTAAATGTGTTTGAGCATAAAAATGCAAAAATAAGTTTTGTTTGGGCACCGCTGCTCGTCATGCTTGTGGTGCTTTGTTCAATCTTGGTTCCTCACGGCTTTCCATTTCAGAAAGTAGCAGGCTCAACTTTCCGTGCTGCACTGTCGTCGGCGTATTTCTTTGCTGCAATTACCCTAATTAGTTTGATGGCGTTTTATGGCGTGAGAAAGCTCTCTGATGGCATTCAGGTTTACCTAAAAGGGATGTCGAACATGATGTCCGTTGCGGTGATTCTAGTTCTCGCTTGGTCGCTGAGTTCTGTCGGTAAAGAGCTTGGCGCTGCGGCTTACATTGCAGAGCAGGCACAAGCTGGCTTCCCATACTGGTTATTACCAGCGGTGGCATTTTTATTGGCGGGTATTATCTCTTTTGCCACAGGGTCGTCATGGGGCACTTTTGCCATCATGATGCCATTGGTCATTCCAACCGCAGTCGCGATTGATGCGCCATTATTGGTGTGTATCGGTGCGGTGCTATCTGGTGGCTTATTTGGTGATCATTGTTCGCCAATTTCGGAAACCACCATTTTGTCCTCTACGGGTGCAGGTTGTGAGCAGTATGAGCACTTTAGAACTCAATTGCCTTATGCGGTACTCAACGGCGCTATCGCTCTGACAAGCTTCCTTGTTGCGGGTGTGATGGCTTCTCCTGTAATTGTGCTGGTGGCAATAGTCGCGCAGTTTGCCATTTACTTAGTGCTCTCTAAGCAGCAAGCTTCACCGACGCTAGAGCAAGCAACAGCAGATCAATAACAATAAATGAGAGCGGGGGATTATCCCCCGTTTTCTTTTGAGTCGAGGTAACAGTTTTTGTGATACCCACTGTGTAACAGTATTTATTTATGAAATTTGCGTCGCAGAATTAATTCACTTCACTCGGCGTTTTTTCTACATGATCCACTATGTGTCTAGTTATTCCTTGTATATTGTATTGTTAAATACGGAGATTAGACATGTTTGCACTCAAACATCTGCCTCTCGCATTGGGTTGTGTACTCGCTGCACAAGCTCATGCCAGCATGAATATCCAACCTGATCCACAAAACCCAAATGGTTACGTGATTGCTCGTGGCGACATCCAAGCTATGGAGCAAAGTAAAACCTCTGACCCTATGTATGCTATTTGGTCACAAGCGCTAGAGACTCGTCCAAATACGGTTGTTGAAGCGATTGTTCCAGGAGCAGCAAGCAATCCGGAAAACGTTAAGCGAGTTGAACGTGTCTTCCCTGAGAGCGAGTGGAATTTCCTTACTCAGATGGCGGCACCAGAGTATACGTACACACGTTTCTTGCGTGCGATCGGTAAGTTCCCTGCATTCTGTGGTGAGTACACTGACGGGCGTGATTCAGACGCGATTTGTAAGAAATCCATCGTGACAGCATTTGCACACTTTGCTCAGGAAACCGGTGGTCACATTGCGGTCGATAACGTATCTGACAACCCGCTTGCACTTGAAGAGTGGCAACAAGCATTGGTTCATGTGCGTGAAATGGGATGGTCAGAAGGTCAAGAGGGCTACACAACAGGTTGTGGTCAGAACGATTGGCAAAATAAGCGTTGGCCTTGTGAGCCTGGTCAAGGGTATTTCGGTCGTGGTGCAAAACAGCTTTCTTACCACTTTAACTACGGCGCTTTCTCTGAAGTGATGTTCGATGGCGATGCATCGGTATTGCTGAAGAATCCGGGCTTAGTCGCTGACTCATGGTTGAACTTAGCTTCTGCGATTTGGTTCTTCTTAACCCCTCAAGCGCCAAAACCAGCAATGCTGCACGTGATTGATCGTACTTGGGTACCATCGCAGCGTGAAATTGATGCGGGTATTGGTTATGGATTTGGTACCACGATCAACGTTATCAACGGCGGTATTGAGTGTGGTGAGCAAAACAAAGATAAAGGTCAGCCAGTTAACCGCATTCGTTACTGGGAAGGTCTAGCTGCGCACTATCAGATTCCTATCGAAGCCGATGAGACCAATACCTGTTGGCAACAAACGCCTTACGGTAGCTTAAACCTTAACGGTGCCACTGACGTGCTTTACACCAACTGGGATGGTAACTGGAAGTACTACTCAGATCGCCCGGGCGGTCACTCATTTGAATGTGAGTTGGTTGGTTTCCAAACCGCGTATTCGGCACTGGTTGCTGGTGATTACGAGAAATGTGTTACCAACTTCTACCAATCTCATGCAGGTTGGCCTGAAGTTCGCGTTGTCGATAAATTAGACCCAGTCGATCCGGTTGACCCACCTGTAGGCGGTGTTGCTGCATGGGATGCTGGCAAGGTTTATAACACGGGCGACCAAGTCTCTTACAAGGGGGCTGTATATGAAGCGAAGTGGTGGTCACAAGGTAATGAGCCTACTAAAGGTGACCCTTGGAAATTGGTCTCAGGTACGCCAACAGAGCCACCAGCGACTGAACCGCCAACGACTGAGCCACCTGTAACAGAACCACCTGTCACCGAGCCGCCAGTGACAGAGCCTCCGGTTACTGAACCACCAGTATCGGGTGACTTTATTGCATGGGAACCAGGTGTGACTCAAGTGGCTAATGGCGACAAAGTGACTTATCAAGGCAAATGCTTTATCGCGAAAAATGGACCGGGTGTATGGGAATCACCGACACAGAGTAATTGGTTCTGGGATGAGATCTCTTGCCAGTAATTGAACAATAAATAGTCTAACCATCTATAAAGGCTCTGCTTTTTAGCAGGGTCTTTTTTTATTCGCTTGGTTGCTTATTTGTGCAATCTAAGTTTTCAATAACGTCTTTTCTCTTTTGTTTTTTAGTCCATTAAAATTCGCGCGCAATTTTTATCAACATTTTTGAAAAGGTAATGTACATGTCTACAAAACTGGCTAACCCAGCGCCACTAGGTCTAATGGGTTTTGGTATGACTACCATCCTGCTAAACATCCACAACGCAGGTTTCTTCCCAATGGATTCTATGATTCTGGCTATGGGCATCTTTTACGGTGGTTTAAGCCAAGTACTTGTTGGCATGATGTGCTTCAAGCGTGGTGACACGTTCGGTACGACTGCATTTACTTCTTACGGTCTATTCTGGCTGACACTGGTTGGTCTAATCGTAATGCCTTACATGGGCCTTCCAGCAAGCCCTGCACACTTCATGGGTTGGTACCTACTACTATGGGGTATCTTCACTGGCTTCATGTTCATTGGCTCTCTATGCTACCCAGTAGCGAAGCAAGTAGTATTCGGTTCTCTTACTATCCTGTTCTTCCTACTAGCGGCACGTGACTTCACTGGTAGCGAGCTGATCGGTACTATCGCTGGCTTCGAAGGTATCTTCTGTGGCGCGAGCGCAATCTACTTTGCAATGGCTCAAGTACTAAACAACGAATACGGCCGTACCGTACTTCCTGTTGGCGAAAAGCAAAAGCCACAAGTTGCTACGCAAGAAATCGCTGCATAATCGCTTCGAATTGAATGCAAAAGAAAAGGGTTAGCCACTGGCTAACCCTTTTTTAATGTCCGTTGTTCGGACCACTGCTTTTTCTTATATACCTGCCAACCCATTGGGGGAGGATGTTAAATGAAGCATTAGGTAGATGGTTGCTCTACCGTTTCTGTTGTATCGCTTTCTGCGGTTGGTGCTTTACCTGTTTTGCGCTTGTACTTCTCTTCCCAGTAAGTCGCGCCTTTAATACCAAGTGCTACTGGGTTGAACGTAAACTCAGTCACCCCACGTTTCTGTTGCTCTTCGTAGTCAGCCAGCGCTTTTAGTGCAGGCTTCGACATGAAGAAAATGATCAGAATGCCGACAATGTTCAGCCATGCCATTAGACCTACGCCCACATCACCCATTGCCCACGCAAGGTTGGCAGTCTTCACGGTGCCGTAGAATACCGCAGAGATGAGTACCAGCTTCAGAATGAACATCAGACCGTTTACTTTTACAGTGCGACGGATGTACGCGATGTTCGTTTCTGCGATGTAGTAGTAAGCCAGAATCGTCGTGAAGGCGAAGAAGAACAAGGCAACCGCGATGAATGGTTTACCAACCCCAGGTAGAGCGCTTTCAATCGCCATCTGTGTAAATACAGGGCCATTAGCACCGATATCTGCAGGTAGGTTTTGCACTAAGAATGAACCCTCTACTGCGCCTTGTACGTTGTATGCACCCGTGATAAGAATCATAAACGCGGTTGCTGAACATACTAACAACGTATCGATGTAGATAGAGAATGACTGAACAAGACCTTGCTGTGCTGGGTGGTCAACACTTGCTGCCGCTGCTGCGTGAGGGCCAGTACCTTGACCTGCTTCGTTAGAGTAAACACCACGTTTTACACCCCAACCAATCGCAGCACCAATACCAGCCATCGGCGTGAATGCATCACCAATGATCATGCCAACGATACGCGGAATCTCTCCGATGTTAAGTAGGATGATAACGAACGCGGTGATGATGTAAGCCAGCGCCATGAACGGAACCACAATCTGCGTGAAGTTTGCGATGCGCTTTACGCCACCAAAGATAATGAAAGCAAGAATGACACAGACAACCGTACCAGTGAAAATTTTAGCGAAACTGAAGGTACCAATAGCGGTTTCAATCATGTCACCTGAGCCAAAGGCTGCTTCTACTGCGTTACCAATACTGTTTGATTGAACGCCGGGAAGTAGAACGCCACATGCAAAGATGGTTGCGATAGCGAAGACCCATGCGTACCACTTCTGACCCATTGCTTTTTCGATGTAGTAAGCTGGACCACCGCGGAATTCGCCTTCGTCTTCCTCTTTGTAAATCTGTGCGAGTGTTGATTCTGCGTACGCCGTTGCTGCACCAAAGAAGGCAACAACCCACATCCAGAATACTGCACCTGGGCCACCGAAGCCGATAGCAGCAGCAACACCTGCAATGTTACCTGTACCTACACGGCCAGATAGTGAAACGGCCAAAGCCTGAAATGATGAAATCCCCTTGGTTGAACTCTTACCATTAAGTAGCAAGCGCCACATTTCAAAGAAGTGACGAATCTGCACAAAGCGCGTCATGATCGAGTAGAACAAACCAGCGCCAAGACACAGATAGATCAGTGCCGGACTCCAGATAATTCCATTCAGAAAATCAACTAATGACTGCATGAGTATTTTCCCTGTTTGTTATGGTTGTGGTTGTTTTTCGTACAACACATTACCCTTTTTTGTAATGCAATTGTTAACCTTTTTGACTAAAAATCCCTTGTAGCGTGATGGTGGGCACAGAACGGTTAAATATTGTTAAAAATTGGTTCTTGTTATGTATCTGTGTGGTTTTTATTGGAAATAACAATGAATTGATTGAATATGCAGAACATTGTCATGAAAATGTTCCGCGAGAGATGATAGTTATATCTTCTGAATGCTATTCAACTTGTGGAGTAATGCACTGTTTGAAATGGTTTGCAGGTGTTTAGGCGTAACGACTCAGGTTCAATTCTGAGTGATTTGTCACTTTGGGAACGGTGTTCATGATGACGTCTGTTAGTATCTGAGCTGAGCCACAAGCCATAGTCCAACCGAGCGTGCCATGCCCTGTGTTTGTAAACAAATTCTCGTAAGGTGTTGTCCCTATAATGGGCGTACCATCGGGTGTCATAGGGCGAAATCCACTCCAAAACTCGGCTTGAGTGAAATCGGCGCTTTGCGGAAACAGATCTCGAATCACCATTTCAATCGTATTTTTGCGTTTTTGCGGTAACGAAGGATCAAAGCCTGCTAGCTCCGCGGTTCCTGCGACACGAATACGGTCATCAAAGCGCGTCATTGCGACCTTATAGGTTTCATCCATGACGGTAGAACGAGGCGAAAATTGCTCACATTCAATTGGTACCGTCAGTGAATATCCTTTGACGGGGTAAACAGGAATGTCGATCTCAAGCTGTTTGAGTAACGCTGTTGAATAGCTGCCAGAGGCAAGGACAAACTGGTCTGCTTTAAACAAACCACGGTCCGTTTGGACACCCATGATCTTTTTGCCTACGGTAACCCAATTACTCACCTCTGTATTGAATTCAAACCTTACACCATGAGCTTTTGCTAGCTCTGTTAACTGCTGGCAGAATTGAAAACAATCGCCTGTTTCGTCATCAGGTAGATATAATCCACCGACCAATTTTTCTTTTACTAATGCCAACCCTGGCTCTTGTTTAATGCACTGTTCGACATCCATTAACTGAAAACGTGTACCGCTTTGCTCTAACAACTCAAGGTCTTTCTCTATGGCATCGAGCTGTTGTTGAGAGCGAAACACTTGCAAGGTGCCTAACTGGCGACCTTGGTATTCAATCGCATGATCACGGCGCAACTGCTCCAGACACGCACGGCTATGATTGGCGATAGAGAGCATTCGGGCTTTGTTAATTTGATAACGGGATAAAGTGCAGTTCGACATCATTTGCGTTGCCCAGCGGATAAGCTCCGGGCTGAGAGACAGTTTTATTTTGAGTGGTGCATGTTCTTCAGTGAGCCACTTTATGGCTTTGAGTGGAATCCCCGGCGCAGCCCATGGTGAAGAGTAACCATAAGAGATTTGTCCGGCGTTAGCGAAGCTGGTTTCCATCGCACTACTTGGTTGGCGATCGATCACTGTCACCTGATAGCCTGCCTGAGATAAATACCACGCCGAGGTTAAGCCGATAACACCACTGCCTATTACGATGACTTCCATTGATGCGCTCCACACATTTTCGATGTTGCGCAGTTTCTCTTCTTTACCTTTTGTTAACAATCGATATAAATTACATTCAGTGTTTAGAAAAACTATAGGCTCAAAGATGAAAAGCAGTGTCGTTAGCGGATTGTGGTTATTCAGCCAAGTGGCGGAACACAGCAGCTTTACCAGTGCTGCAAAGGCATTGCACTTAACGACAGGGGCGATCAGCCAGCAAGTCATTCAGTTAGAAGAACAGCTTGGTTTTACTTTGTTTGAACGCCACTCGCGCGGAATTCGACTTACGCCTAAAGGATTACAGCTGTATCAATCCTCACAATTCCACTTCTCAGAACTAGGAAAGACACTTAAAGAGTTGCAAATTGAAAAGCCTCACAATGAAATTCGCCTCAAGCTGACGCCTTCTTTTGCGTTTAAATGGTTAGTTCCGCGCCTTGAAAGCTTTCATCTAGAAAACCCCGATCTCCAAGTGCAGATTTTTGCAGAGGGAGCCCTAGTGAATAGTGAGCTAAAGGACTATGACGTTGCGATAGACTATGGTTCTCATCCCTATCGAGATAAAAGCGCAGAGCGGATTCTCAATGAGCAACTTCTACCGGTGATGAGCCCAAAATACCTTGAGGATCATGGGTGGCTAAAAACTCTTAAAGCGTCGCCAGAACAATGGAGAGACGCGACGTTACTGCACGATGCTATGCCATGGGATAAGGCTCCGCGTGACTATGAATGGCTCTACTGGGCATCAAGCATGGGGTTCGATTTCAAAACAGAGGTAGGGCACTTCTTTAATCGTACGGATATGGCAATGTCTGCCGCCGAAGCTGGAGTGGGGATAGCAATGGCACGTATGGCGCTGGTGGAAGATGAACTTGAAAGTGGTTGTTTAGTCTCGCCATTTGAACCAGTGGATGCTAACGCAGGATACTACCTGATCATTAATACCAAAAGTGAGCCTACAGCACGATTTCGACGTTGGCTTTTACAGCAAGTCCAATCATCAATGTAGAGAGATAATTGGCACAAGTGTTTAAGAAATAATAAAAATAAATTTCTTAATTACATGATACTTCGAATTGCTTCCCACAAATTGCCTTCCGTTTATTAACTCCTCTCACTCTGTCTTCTTTTTCCATATCATCCAAAAATTAATCAATGGATGAGAAAGACTATGGCTAAAAGAATCTCTCTTATGTTGGCCCTAGCTCTATTTTCGGTAGGAGCAAGTGCAATGTTTTGGCCGTTCAAAAAATACGATGTGGAAATGTCTCCAGAAGTTCGTGGTGTTATCAAGCTTGATGGCGTTCCGCAGGCGGGGTTGACGGTTTATCGAGATTTATTCTACGAGGGTTACAAAGACGGAGAGAAAATATCCGATGAAGCAGTCACTGACTCAAAAGGGGAGTTTTATTTCCCTGAGTTTCGAGTTCGTTCAAGAGCGCCTAAGGATGTCTTCGGGCAGAACTTCGTCATCGCTCAGGAAATATATACCAACTCTGAAGGCAAGGATATTAATCTTTGGAATGCTACCAAGTATGCGAAGCCTATCCCTCTGGTATCTCAATTATTGTTATCCCTTAACTGTGAATTAAAGCAAGAGGAGCTCAATTATGAACTGAGAGATCCTCAAAGCGGAGAGCGCATATATCTACCTTTAACTTCAGTTTGTCGTTGGGAGGGATTAGATGGGTACACAAACGAGCAGTTAGTTAAAAGAACGAATAATTTCACGCCAGAGGTTTAAGATGAGTAAGTTATCTCCTGTTATTGCATCAGATATTGCAAGTGCTGCATATCAGGCAAGGTTAAAAAGAAAAAGTATTTCTCTACAAAATAGCACCAAGGTTCATTTTACGTTTGATGTTAATAACGTTATATCTGGAACGTCAGGAGGCTTTTTCTACCGTCCTTCCTCTGGTTTTCTAATAGCGGGGCGAGGAGTGAGTGAGGTTTATAAAAGAGACATTGTCTTTTCTTTTAGAGGAACTAAAACACTTGCCGATGGCTTAACCAATGCGACTGCAAATGCAAAAGGCACACAATCTGGGGAACTAGTGCACAATGGATTCCAAGGAACCTTAAACTCTATGATCCCTGAGATTAAGGTATTTCTAAAAAGGAGCCAGTCAAGCGAAGTTTTAAATATCCATTGTGTAGGGCATAGCCTTGGTGGTGCTCTAGCTACGTTGGCTGCGAACTGGCTGAAATCATCCTCAGAAATTAGCGCAAAAGTTCACCTTTATACATTTGGTGCTCCTAGAGTCGGCGGGAAAAACTTTTCTATTAATGCAACTCAACGCGTGGACAGTATTTTTCGATGTGTTAATGGGGCGGATCCTGTACCGAAAGTTCCGGTGTGGCCTTTCTATCATGCTCCTTACAATGGGATGGAATATCTAGCTAGCAGGCAGCAAGGCTTGATTCCTTCTGCTCACTATATTGATTGTTATGCGAAATTGACGGATTTCCAAAGTTGGGAAAAAATCTACTCTCAAAAGGTTGCGAATGCTTTTGAAAGAGTCATCTTAAACTATAACAATCGACTTGAAGCGAGAGCGAACGACTTTTGGGCTGATAGAATATCCGCTTCAATATTAACGTTACTAGTAGATGGTGGATTTGCGTCATTTGTATTTGGTGCGCAAAGTTTAGGTGCGGCTGTGGCGACTATTTATGATGCTATTGCTCGTTCTATGGTCAAAATTTCAGAACTTTCTGGTGAGTTTGCTGAGCGTGTAAAGGGGTTGCTAGGCCACATGTTGGTGTTTGCGGGGAAAGGTGCACAGATAGCAATTAAGTTCACCTATCCGTTCATTCGTTGGGTATTTGAGTTGGTCTTGGGCAAATTGAATCAGGCGGTTAAAGCCGCACTTAAAACCACTTTCTAGTCTTGTAGAAACCGCCTTAAACGAGGCGGTTTTCTCGTTATGCGTTTTGACTTATCGCTTGAACTTGTGTGGCAACTGCTGGCTGTAAAGAATCTGCGGTCAGGTAAGTGGTATTGGAAGGGTAAGCGAACTTCGCGCCTTCCGCTTCAACAATTTGGTTAATCGATATTAGTAGCGCTTGCTGTAAATTGAGAAATGTCTCTCGATTCGTTGTATTCAAATGGGCAAGAATCTTAATATCCAAACTGTAGGCATTGAAGGTATCAAAGTGTACTCTAATAGGGGAATCTAAAACGTCTGTGTGTTCTTGGAGCAAGTCCGCTATCTTCTTCGTGATGGTTTGGAGTTGAGACATATCGGTCTCATAACGTAATCCAATGGTTGCCTTGAACGGGTAACGGTCACGACGGCTGAAGTTGATGATTTCATGTTTAATTAAGTCCCCATTAGTGATCGTGATTTGGGTTCTATCTTTTGCTCTGAGACGAGTTGAACGTACTCCTATTTGCTCTATAACGCCTGATTGATTACCGATTTGGCAGTAGTCCCCAACCGATAAAGACTTATCCAAGAACAGAATTACGCCACCAATTAAGTTCTCCATCGTTGGGCGAATAGCGAGTGCAATGGCCATTCCACCGAGGCTCAGCCCTGTCACGATTCCGTATACCGGTACTCCCAATCGATTTAAACCGTAGCCGAGGCAAGCGATCGCTGCCATTGAGCCGAAGAGAGTACCAATAATTTGTGCGAGGCTATGACGTAATGTTGAGTTCGAGCGTTGTTTCTTCATTAATAGCCGGCAAGCTTGATAGATAATCAGGTACGCCACTTGGCTAAGTAAGAGCCAGCATATGAGTTCGATAACTATATTCAACGTCGACATTAAGACGCCAGTTAAATTCAGTTGATAGTCAGCAAGGTACAGAAAACCACTCAAGGTCAACACTGCGAGAATTGATCTTATTACAGGCGTATTAATATTGTGGAACAGGAGAAGGAGAACGATGCCCATTCCTGCGATGGATATGGTTAACCCCAGCCATTGCCATAGGGCTTGATTCCAATATTCGACCATAAACGCGCTCGGTAAGGCTTCAATAAGATAAAACCAGCTTGGTGGAATTAAACGCCCTGCACTCAGCGAGTAGTATTTAAAGTAATCGAGAGAAGCTTCGGAATGAGTCGGCAAATGTTTGACTAAAAGGTAGTCGCGATACAAGCCTTTCACCGTTTGCTTAGAAAATCGATATTGACCATCGGCCTGCTTCACTAACTCTAAACTGGTTTCAGGAACTCTCCATTGTGTCAGCGTATTGCTATTTGGAATTTTGGAAAGCTCAATGGGTGGCACTCGGTCGAGGATTTCTTTCATTAGCATTACGGACTCGAGCGCCACTCTATTTTGGCTAGAATCGGGCACATCACTTAAGTCGAAGACTTGAGTCGCTTTATCAAACAGTGCATACACCTTCTGTCTATTGGGCTCTGTTTTGTATTTTGTGTCTTCTAGTATGCGGTTGAGTTCGTTATTAGCTTCAGCAACTAAGCCATTGAAACTTGTTAACGCGTGTAGTGGCGTTGAAAGATTTGGTGGAGAAAGAGGAAAAGGATCGCTTGCTTGAGTTAAATAACTGAATAGAAAAAGCAGTGCTCCCATCATCCATGATGCGATTTTTGTCATGTGTCTTTCCTAGCCTTGGTTTTATCCTAATAAGTCTAGCTAAAATATTAAGTTAGGTAAGAAAGAGCCGGATTATCTTGGGTAGATTACGAGCTAACCGAGATGTAAAACCGCTAAAGACAACAAAACCGCCTCATACGAGACGATTTTGTGTTTCGATATTCAACAGATTTAGCGTTGATAAGCCGTTTCACCGCGGCTAATTGTTTCTTGGATTTTTAGGTCTTTTAAGGTTGCGGGTTCCACCTTGAGTGGGTTGTTATCTAACCTGAGATCGGTTTAAG